>JBKOZB010000086.1:0-4915 GCA_046744225.1 Planctomycetota bacterium
CATCAAGGACTACGCGAACGAAGGCATGAAGCAGGTGCTAACCGGCCAACTGCCGGCGAAGGAGGTGATGGCAATCGAGGCCGACCACCCTTTTTCCGAGAACTCCGGGCCCTCAAGAGCGAGCTTGCCCGGTACACCCAAGCCCTTGCCGACGCCCAAGCCATCGCCGCCTACACCGCAGCCGCCGACGGCCAAACGCGGCCGCGGTCGTCCCCGCAAGAACCCACCGCAATAGTGCCCGCCCGCCGGCCCTCGCTCCCCGCCCCGCGGTTGGGAGCCGCTATTTGGCAGCGATCCTGCAACGCTATTTGTCATGGACTCACGATTGTTTACTCAACCACCGCGACGTAAACGCTGATGGCGACTCCATATCCCGGGACCGATGGCTTGACCGAGGACCAGCGCCGCTCGTCCACGCGATGGTACAGGATGACCCGAGTCAGTCATCCAGAGCAATAAACACGTCCAGCTGCTGGCCGACGAACACCGGCGCTTGACCCGGTTCGATGGCATAGATCACCTGCAGGACCCGCGTGTCCACGCGTTCTGTGTTCTCGCCGGAGAGCGTCTTTTTCGGGATGACGAACGGCTCCACACGCACGAAGCTCAGTTCCAGTCCTCGGCTCGAATCGCCACGCGGATAGGCCTTGGCCCGCGCGCCCGGCCGATAGAGCGGGATGTCCCGCTCATCCACGTCAATCCGGACATGGAAGGTATGAATCTCGCCCAACACCATGAGTGGCTTTGTGTTCATCTCGGTGATCCGCTCTCCCGGACGAACATCGACCTGGAGAACGACACCGTCCACGGGCGCCACGACGAGGGCGCGGCCGATCTCGGTCTTCAACTGCTCGACGCTGGCCTGGGCTTCCTTCACCGTCGCCTCGGCGACCTCCAGGTCAGGCTTCCAGGCGCCGGCCTTGAGCAGATCGTATTCCGCCTGGGCTTGCGCCTGCTCGTGGACGGCCTCTTCAAATGTGAGCTGTCGACTCACGTACTCCTCTTGCGAGATAGCGGCCTTCCCGATCAATCGTTTCGACCGCAGGTATTCGTCCCGCAAACGTGCGGCCTTGGAAGTGGCGGCCTGGACCTTGGAGAGGCTTGGGGGAAGCTCCTCAGGCCGGGGCTGCTTCTGCAATCTCATCAGGCGTGAGTTCGCCAGGTTGAGCTGGGCTTCCGCAACGGCGAGCTGCGCGCGCAGGTGACGATCGTCGATCCGAAACAGCGGCGTGCCCGCCGGGACACGGATCCCCACCTTGCTACTGGGCACGAAGACCTCGAGCACCAAGCCCGGCAAGGCCGCGCCAATCGCGATGTTCTCCGTTTGCGCTTCCACGACGCCCAGGCCGGCGACGGTCTGCTCGAACGGGACTCGGGCCGGCGGCTCGGGCGGCGCCGCAGGGGGTGCGCTCTGCGACGTCTGGTGCACGTGGTAGAAGCCGAGCATTCCCATGCACAAGGCCAGGATCGGCATGACGCTTCGACCGATTGCCAGGCTCATGATTCATCTCCCTTTCAAATTCCTTGGATCCTGCCTGCGACTGCGGGGTCGACGCCGTCCTCGATTCGATCGATGCGGCCGTCGCTCATCTCCACGATGCGATCCCCGAATCCGAAGACGCGGTTGTCGTGCGTCACCACGATGACTGCCCGCCCGGGCTGCACGGCGACCTGCTTGATGAGTTCCAGGACCGAGTGGCCGGCCTGGGCATCCAGGGCTGCCGTCGGTTCGTCGCAGACCAGGAGTCGTGGCTCGTTGACCAGTGCCCGCGCGATGGCGACCCGCTGCTGTTGGCCGCCGGAGAGTTGCGCCGGGAACGCATTCGCGCGATCCCCGAGCCCGAGCGCCGCCAGGATCTCAGAGGCCCTGGCGATCGCCTTGGTCCGCGGCAAACCGGCGATGATGAGCGGCACGGCGGCGTTCTCCGCCGCCGACAAGGCCGGCAGCAAGTTGTACTGCTGGAAGACGAAGCCGATATTCCGTGCTCGGAACTCGACGAGGCCGCGTCCGCCGAGCTGCGACAGCTCGGCGCCCAGCACGTTGACCTTGCCCGCAGTCGGGTCGAGGAGGCCGGCGATGATCGAGATCAGCGTTGTTTTCCCACATCCGGAGGGGCCGACGACGAGGCTGAGCTGCCCCGCGTAAAGCTCCAGATCCACACCGCGAAGCGCCGCTGTTTTCGTGTCCCCGGTGCCGAAGTCCTTCGTCACACCCTGGCAGGACACCACCGGGTCCGCCAGGCGTGCGGCTGCTGGTCTGTCGTCGCGCTCAACCAAGGTCGTAAGCATGGTCCTCACCTCCTCGATCGAGGTCAGCCGCGGAAAACGACCGCGGGTTCAAGCACAAGCACGCGCCGCGCGCTGATGATGCTCGTCATGATCACGATGATCAGGACCGCCACACCGGTAGCCTCATAGGCCGCCCAGGTCATGTGCAGACCGGCCAGGTGCGTGAGGTTGCTGGTGGTGATGAAGTAAATCGCGCTCAAACCGACGCCCAAGCCATATCCCACGCCTCCGACGAGCAGCGCCTGAAGCATGATCATCCGTAGGATGCCGCTGTTGGGGATGCCCATCGCCTTGAGGGCGCCGAACTGCTTGAGGTTCTCCACGATGAACAGGTAGAGCGTTTGTCCCGTCACGGCCGCCCCCACAATGAATCCCAAGGCGATCGTGATCCCGAAGTTCACCGGGATGCCCGTGGAAGCGAGGAAGTAGCCGATCGTCTTCCAGAAGAATTGCCGTCGCGTCAGGGCGGTGCGGTGTGTCCGCGCTTCGATGCGGCGGCAGAGTTCCTCGTGGTCCACCCCGTCCTGGGGCTTGACCAGGATGTAATTCATGAGGTTCCGCTCGCGCGGCACGTAGCGGGCGGCCTGGCTGTAGCGAGTGTAGATGATCGGATCGGAGAAGAAGGGTGGAGCCACCTTGCACACGCCGACCAGGACTGCGCGGCGGTCGTTCAGCTGAAACGTGCGGCCCAGTTGATAGGGCTCCTTGCCCCACATGTACTCGTAGCCGGCCTTGTCAATGACGACGGCGTCGGGCCGCTTGAGGTCGCCCACGCTCCCCACGATCAGCTCCTGAGGCGCGCCGACCAACGTCTCATCGTCCAAACCGGTCAGGCGGACGTTCCGAGTATTGCCGTCTTCCAGCCGGGCGCGCACGATCCCCTTGTACGAGCGGACAGCCCAGGCGACGCCCGGGACGCCGCGGACGCGCAAGAGGTCACTGTCTTGCAGCCCCGGGGCCTCGTCGATATAGCGCACCCGGTTGTCCATGACCCAGACGTCGGCGTCGCGGACCTCGAGGATCTGGTTGCCGGTGCGGGTCAGGATTCCCATGAAGATCGACATCTGTTGCGACATCAAGAGGGTGGCAAAGGTGACGCCGAAGATCAGGCCCAGGTACTTGTTCCGGTCGCCCGTGAGCATCCTCAACGCGATCCAGTTCATGGGACGCAGCTCCTAAGAAGGTCTTCTCCCGCCGCCACCAAACACCCGCGAGATACCGACCGGTTTGTATCTCAGGTGGCAAAAAAATTTACGGTCGTAAGCTATCCAGGTAGTCGCACAGGGCGTCGCCGGCTTCCCAGAGCAGTCGTTCGTTCTGGGAGTTCTTGGCGGTGCCCATGATGCCTTCGAGGGCGGCCACAATAAACGCCGCCACCTTGGAAGGCGAAACGTCTTTCCTCACCTTTCCCGCCTTGATGCCCCTGCCAAGGGCGGTCGCGACGGCCAGTCGCCACGCGACGTAAATCTTCTCCAGCCGCTGGCGAAAGCCTTCGTCCAGCGGGGACATTTCCTGAGCGAGATTGTTCAGAGGGCAGCCCTGGACCAAGTTGCCGCCGAGTGGCCCTTCGTGGGTCACGTGCTGCAACTGGCCCTTGATGTCCTTGATCGGATCGTCTGATTGATCCAACGGATCAATCCACCTCGCCTTGCACTCGGGCCAGATGACCTCTTCCACCACCGCGTAGCCCAGTTCCTGCTTGCTGGCGAAATGATGAAAGAGCGCTCCCTTGGTCAGATTGGCTTCTTCGACGATGCGGTTGAGGCCACTGGCCTGGAAGCTGTGACGGTAGAACTCCTGGAAGGCGGCCCGCAGGATTCGTTGCCGGGTTGTTTCGGGGTCGTGCATGGTTTTCATGGTATCCCAATCATACCGACCAGTTGGTACGAAGTCAAGCCCGGAACTCGTTTTCTCCGAACTTGGTTCGCGGGGTCTCGACCCGCCGTGGTTCTTGGTGTTGGATCGGATCCGAGTCGGGAAAGAAACTCGGATGGCAAAAGTCACTGGAATGCCCCCTGGGACCCCTGATTTCTCGGGAATCTGGGCAGTCTGGGAGGTCGGGGCACTCCCAAACGAGGGCGATTGTCGGTAACGCCCTGGGAGGGGCTCTCACTTTCGATGATCCAGACCCTCCCGCAGGACAGAGGCGCGTCGATTTCCCGGGATTTCGCGGTCGGGTCCGGGTCGCAAATCGGTCGTCTTCATCGGGAATGCGGGAGAGCCCAGATAGCGGACAACTTAACAAAAGGCGCCCCCTTCCCTGGTCGAGTTAATGATAGACAACCCCCTTTGTCTGCCATTAAATCAAGAGCAGGGGAGGCACCGAAAATGACCGAATCGAAGAGCGAGATCGTCGTCTATCAGGGGCCGGACGAGGCCGGGCTGGTGCCCCGAGCCGAGCCGGTCACCGCCCGCAACGCCCCGGCGATCGTCAAGGCCGCCGGCCGCTCCGCCGAGTTCGCCTGGGAGGAGTTCTTCCAGGCCGAGATCGCCAACGCCCACACCCGCAAGAACTACCTGCACGCCGTCGGTCGGTTCCTGGCCTGGGTCGAGGGACGCGGCCTCGAGCTCCCCCGGATCACCCCCGGTGACGTCGGCACGTACCTCCAGGGCCTAGAAGTCAGCG
>JBKOZB010000022.1:0-2909 GCA_046744225.1 Planctomycetota bacterium
GGGGCGGGTTGGTCCGGGTGCCACCGGAGAGGGAGGCGAGCGGTGACCACCCGATCCCCGACAGGAGCCGGATCTTTGTCATTTTCTCTCCGCCGTTTGCCATCCGACTTCACGGCAGGGCGAAGGGTGATCCCGGAACAACAAATTAGGAACAATTTCTCGTTGAAGAGGTTCCAGGCCTGATTTATACTTCTGAGTCACAGCGAACCAGACGAGACGGTGGTCGCGTTGCCGGTAACTCTCCTTCCTCCGCGTACGACGTCCGCGTCTAGGAGTGAATCCCGGTAGGTCTTCCGTAGGGTGCGTGGAACGCTTCGGGTCTTCGCCTCGACGGAAGCAGAGTGCGTTTCACACATCCTATGGGGGTCGGCTGAGTTTCGTTGATTCGGTCCTTTCCGCAGCGGATGGTGGAGAGCCTGTTCCAGGCAAGTGCGATGGCAAAACGGCTTTACGTCGGCAATCTCAGCTACTCGGTCACTTCGGAAGACCTCCAGGAGTTGTTCGAGCAGTACGGCAGTGTCATTTCGGCCCAGGTCTTGAGCGACCGTGAGACGGGCCGGAGCCGGGGCTTCGGTTTCGTCGAGATGGGCAACGACGCGGAGGCGGACGCCGCGATCGAGAACCTCGACGGCAACGAGCACGAGGGACGCCGGCTCACGGTGAACGAGGCGCGACCGCGGACCCCGGGCGGTGGCGGACCGCGCGGCGGCCGGGGCGGCTACAGTGGCGGTGGCGGTGGCTACGGCGGCGGTGGCGGCGGTTATGGGGGTGGCGGCCAAGGCCGAGGTGGCTCGATCGGCGAAAGCAACTACGGCGGTGGGTATTGATCCGACCGACCGGATCGTATCGATCGCCAGGCCCTGGCGCGCCGCACGCGGCTTCGGGAGTCTTTCGGCGCGCCGAAGATGTCACAACTTCCAGGATGACCCGCCCATGACCAGCACCGACCCGCGCCCCCGGGAACTCTGGCAACGCATCGAGGCGGTCCTCGACCAGCACATCCGTCCCGGTCTCCGGGCCGACGGCGGCGACGTCGAGGTCGTCGGTATCGACGACGACAAGATCGTGCAGGTCCGCATGCAGGGGGCCTGCCAGGCCTGCCCCTCCTCGGTCATGACCCTGACGATGGGGATCGAGGCCACGCTCAAGAGGCACATCCCTGAGATCCGGTTCCTCGAAGCCGTCCCCTGAGCGAGGCGCGGCGGGGATAAGAAGAAAGGAAACCTGACTCTCCGCGCCTCTCGAAAGCGGTCCCTGGATGTCCTGTCTGCTCGATTCCACGTCAGGGATCACTCTTTCGCCGACCGATCCCTGGGTCTGGCCCCGCGCGGCGTACGTTCATATCCCGTTCTGCGCGCACAAGTGCGGCTACTGCGACTTCGCTTCGCTGGCTGGGGTCGATCACCTGGCCGACCGCTACCTCGCGGCCCTGGAGCGCGAGATGGCGATGATGGGGGCGCCCCAGGAGGTCGAGACGATCTTCCTCGGCGGCGGGACCCCGACCCGACTCGACGCAAGGGGCTTGGGGCGCCTGCTCGCGATGGTCCGTCGCTGGCACCCGCTCGCATCCGGCGGCGAGTGGACCGTCGAGGCCAACCCCGGCACGCTCGACGAGGAGAAGGCCGACGTGCTCGCCTCGGGCGGTGTGAACCGTGTGAGCCTCGGCGCCCAGTCGTTCCAGCCCGAATTGCTCAAAGCCCTCGAGCGGAACCATGCGCCCGAGGAAGTCGGCCGCGCCCTGGACTTGATCCGCCCGCGCTTCCCGCGCTGGTCGTTCGACCTGATCTTCGGCGTCCCCGGCTCGACGGCCGAACTCTGGGCGTCGGACCTCGAAACCGCGCTCGAACTCGGCCCGGCGCACCTTTCCTGCTACGGCCTGGTTTACGAGAAGGGAACCGCGCTCTGGAAGCAGTGGCGGGCCGGGCAGGTCCGTTCCGTCGATGAGGAGACGGAGCGGACTATGTACGCGCACACGATCGACCGGCTGACGCGGGCCGGGCTGGCGATGTACGAGATCTCAAACTTCGCGCGGCCGGGGCACGAGTCGCGGCACAACCTTGTCTACTGGGCGAACGACGCCTATTTCGGCGTCGGCGTGGGGGCGGCGCGGTACGTGCGCGGGGTCCGGTCAGTCAACACCCGTGACCTCTTCGCCTACCTGCGTCGGATCGAATCGGGCGAGCCGGCGACGGGCCCGACCGAGACGCTCGCCCCCGAGGCCCGCGCCCGCGAGACGGCCGTGTTGATGCTCCGCCGGACGGTGCTCGGCATCGACCGCGCCGACTTCGCGCGCCGGACCGGATTTGACCTCGACGCCCTCGCCGGTCCCGTCGTGTCGCAATCCGTCGCGCGCGGTCTTCTCGAAGACGACGGCCGGCGCGTCCGGCTCACGCCCGAGGGGCTGTTCCTGGCCGACAGTGTGATGACCGAGCTTCTCTGATGAAGGGTGCGTGGGATGCGCCATGATTTCATGAAGATGAGATAGTACATTCCAGGCACCCTGCGGTCAGCACTTCCTGAGCTGATCGGACCGCGCGGCGAGCTTGATGACGGCGGTCTGGAACAGGCCGCGGGCATTGCCGCTAGCGGTTCGGTAGGCCTCGGTGAAGCCCTCAGCTTGGCTCCAGGCGATGATCTCCATGATCTGCTTGGCCATCATGGCGAGCATCTCGTCGATCGTTGGCGCGGCCGAGGGGATGGGGTCGGAGAGGGCGACGGCCCTGGCGTCGGCGACTTCCCAGGGGGGAATGGCGGTGGCGGTCGCCGAGGGCTCGCGCTCGACAGC
Organism: Planctomycetota bacterium; assembly: GCA_046744225.1. Lineage (GTDB taxonomy): Bacteria > Planctomycetota > Planctomycetia > Isosphaerales > Isosphaeraceae > JBKOZB01. The sequence goes on from JBKOZB010000022.1 coordinate 2,786, forward strand.
GGGCAGGGGGGTGGTGGCGTCGTCCCAGGGGAATGGGTCGCTCTCGCGCCCGCCCCGGTCGCGCGGATCGTCCTGCTGGGCGAGCGTCTTCCCCTTGGGCAGCCGCTCGTTCGGGTCCTTGGGC
>JBKOZB010000161.1:0-5543 GCA_046744225.1 Planctomycetota bacterium
TCCGTGCTCGGCCGCTCGCGACCCGACGCGCCCCGGCACGTCGTCTTGCTCCACCTGAGCCAGCAGTGCAACCGGCCCCAACTGGCGCTCCGCGTTGCCAGGGACGCCGTGAAGGCGTCAGGCCGGCGGATTAAGGTCCACGCAGCGATGCAAGGGTCCGCCCATCCCAACGTCTGGATCGAATCCGCCCGCCGGCGTTCGGTCGTGGCGGGACCATGCCACCCGACGGCTCCGATCGAGGATGGGCCTTGAGGTTTCTCCCGTGGCGGCCTACTTTGTCAGCGACGTTCACCTGCGGCTCGATCACCCGGAGCGGGGCCGGAGGCTCGCGCGATTCGTGGACCGGCTGAACGCGGACGACACGCTGATGATCGTCGGCGACCTCTGCGACTTCTGGTTCGCCACGCGCCAGCGCGACGCCGGTGCGATGTCCTGCGCGGGGTTGCGGGCCCTGGCCGCCTTTCACGCCCGAGACGGCACGATCACGGTCCTGCCCGGCAACCACGACATCTGGCTCGGCCCGTACTACGAACAGACGTTCGGCGCCCGATTCCTGCATGAGCCCCTCGTCGTCGAGGCCTATGGCTTGTGGGTCCACCTGGTGCACGGCCACTTGCTCGGCGCGCGGAAGATCTGGAAGAAGGGGATGGAGAGCCACACCTTCTTCGAGGCGTTCGGGACCATCCCATCGCCGCTTGCGAACGTGTTCGACGTCCTGCTCGAACGCTCCAACGAGCGAGGGCTGGCGGAGAACGACCGGCGGCACCTGGCCGTCTATCGCCGGTACGCCGCCTCGATTCGCGGCCAGGCCGACATCCTGGTGCTGGGCCACATCCACACACCGCTCGATGACACCAGCACGGACCCGAGGATGATCATCCTCGGCGGCTGGCACAGGCGGTCAAGCTACCTGAAAATCGACGAGTCGTCGGGGGCCACGCTCATCGTCGAGCACGACCCCCCTTGGGAGCCGGCGGGCGAGCCGGTCGAGAGCCGTCGCGGGGCGTCTGGCCTCGACACAGGACCGGACCGGCCCGTAAGCTGAAGGGACGGCGTCTCGGTCCGTCACGGTGGAGCACGGGACGGCTCCCGGCGGGCTCCGGTCCTGTTGAATTGTTCCCATGCCCAAGTTCGATCATCACCTACATACCGCCCGCCACTCGCCCGACAGTTCGATCGACCCGCTCGCCTTGCTCGAACGCGCCCGCGCGGTTGGGCTCGACGGCGTGGTCATCACCGAACACGACTTCCAGTGGCCCGCGGAGGAGCTGGCCGAGCTCGCTGCGCGGGCCGACGACCTCTGCGTCTTCTCCGGCGCGGAGATCTCGGTGCGCGAGGGCCACTTCCTCGTCTACGGCCTGCCCGACCTGGCGGAAACGCCCCCGGGGATCGCGCTGGGCGACTTGTTGCAGGTCGTGCGGGGTCACGAGGCCGCGATCGTCGCCGCGCATCCGTTCCGGTGGGATCAGGATTTCGCGACGATCGTCGCCGAGTACGGCCCGGTCTTCGACGCGCTCGAACTGGTCAGCAATAATATCACGCCCCAGAACCGCCAGCGCACGGCGGACCTGCTCCAGGTGCATCCGATGGGTCGGACCGGCTCCAGCGACGGGCACGAGCTGGAGGCGATCGGCTGCTACTACACGGAGTTCCCCGGCACGATCGCGACCATGGCCGATTTCGTCGCGGCGTTGCGCCAGCGGCGCGGCCGGCCGAAACACCGCCCCGGCGCCTGGCAGACCAGCGGCCCGGTCGACTGACCGGCCCGTCCGCGCCCCCGATCCTGACGGGCCGGCTCATCACTGGCGGGCCAGGGCTTCCATCCGGGTCCGCGCCGTCTTCTCGTCCTGCTCGGTCGAACGGATCAGCGCCCTGAGGCTCGCATCAAACTGGCGGACCTCCTCCACGGTGAGCGGGTGGGCAAAGACCCGCGCCAGGAGGGTCCGGACACGCCGGTAATCGGCGGCGGTGGGTCCGGTCCCCAGGTCGTCCTTGGCCGAGTCGAGCCAGGCGAGCCGCGCCTTCAGCGCGGCCCGAAACGCCTCATCGGACGACTCGAACAAGGGAGGCATGGGGAAATGGCGAGGAGCGGGCGTCGGCGGCGTCCCGCGCAGCCGTGTCTTGGGGATGAACCGGGGCCGCGAGACGTACCGGGTCCGCTCGAACGCGGCCCTCTGCGCGGCCAACTGGTAAAACTCACCCAGCTCGGCCAGGCGTTCCTTCGTAATGCGATTGGCCTGCTCGACGCGAGCGTCGTGGACCTGCGCGACCGCGCTGCCGAAGAGCAGGAGCATGGCGAGCGCGCCCATCCCCCGCGCGATCGGGCGATGCGCGGTCCGGATCAGGGAGCGGTGGGCAAATCCGATCGCGCCCCCGATCAACGCGCCCCCCGCATGGCCCCAGTTGTCGATGAAGGGGACGAGTAGCCCGAAGACCGCGGTGAAGATCAGGACCCAGACCATCTGGCTCCGGACGTAATCGCCGAACGGTGTCCGCGACCGCCAGCCGACGATCGCCAGGAGCGCCACCAGTCCCAGGGTGACGACCGATCCCCCGCCGGAATGGATCTGGGGATTCGCATGGAGCGCAGTGCGGATCAGGCCCGAGAGCAGGTTGCCCCCGCCGCCGATCAGCACGTAGACCGCTGCGAATTGCGACGACCCGTACCACGACTCGACCTCGGCGCCGAGCTGATAGAACATCCAAAGGTTCAGCCCGATGTGCAGGAGGCCGTAGTGCACGAACGTCGCCGTCAGGACGCGCCAGACCTCGCCGTGGCACAGCTCGGCCAGGGTCATGTCACCGAACTGATGGCCCCTCCGGATCGACAGGACGAGGTCCCAGGGTGAGTGGAGCTGCCCGTTTGCGAACTGGGTCAGGACCATGCCCAGGAAGACGACAACCCAGACCGTTCCCAGGATCATCGTGGCCGGATAATCGCGGAAGTCGGCGATGAGATCGCGCAGCTTCATTCGTCGTCTCGATGGGCCGACAGGTCAACGGGCCCGGTCGGTGGCCGTCGCCAGTGCCTCGCGGAGCCGCCCTTGCCGCCGGGCGTGCTCGGCCTCGTCGAGGACCGGCACGAGCCCGGCCGTGCTCGGCGGCGGGTCGAGCGCGATCCAGGTCTTGCATCCGGCGTACTCGGGGGTCTCGGCGATGGTCCAGGGATCGGGGCGGCGGAAGACGCGGATGCCGAGGACCCAAAGGCCCGGCCGGCGATAGTGGAACCGCTTCTCGACCGTCTCCTCGGTCCAAGCGTGCAACGGCTCGAGCGCCGGGAGGACGTCCGGATGATCGAGGTAATTGATCGTCTCGACGACGGCGAGCGCCCGGATCTCGACCATCCCGGCCGAGGAACGGGCCGGAATCGGCCGCGCGGGCGCGGTCCGCAGGCCCTGCTCGGCCTGGTGAACGTGGGTCGGGTAGAGCCAGAAGACCGGATGCTCGGGAACGAAGCCCTTCGGCCCCTCGGCGATTCCTCCTTTCCGAAGGATCAACGACTGGCGGCCTTCGGCGAGGGCGTCGCAGATGCCGGCCCATTCCTTGAAGGCGACGCCGCAGAACTCGGGAAGGGAAGGAGCTGGCATCATGGCGACCATTCCTGCTTGGGAAGGCGGATCATCAGGTCGGTGACCGCCGCCCTGGGCGACTTGCCTTGAAAGAGGATTTGGTATAGCTCGTTCGTGATCGGCATCTCGATCCCGCGCTCCAGGGCCTGATCGTTGACGCTCCGCGTTGTGGGGACCCCTTCGGCGACGTTGACCATATCCGCGAGCACCTCGGACAGCGAGGCCCCCCGGCCGATCCGCTCGCCCACCGCGCGGTTGCGGCCGAACTTGCTGTAGCAGGTCGTCACAACATCGCCGAAGCCGGCCAGGCCCGAGAACGTCGCGGCCTGCGCTCCAAGGCGCACGCCGAACCGGGTGATCTCGACCAGCCCGCGTGTGAGCAGGGCCGCCTTGGCATTATCGCCGAACCCGAGTCCGTCGCAAATCCCCGCCGCGATCCCCAGGATGTTTTTCAGCGCACCGGCCAGCTCGACCCCGATCGCGTCGGAGTTGGTGTAGACGCGGAACATGCCGTGGTTCAGCGCATCGCGGACCTGGACGTTGAGCCAGTCGTCCGCGCCCGCCACGACAACCGACGCGGGCAAGCCCCGCGCCAGCTCCTCGGCATGGCTCGGGCCGCTCAGGATCGCGACCGGTCGCGTCCCGAGGGTCTCCAGGATGATCTTACTCGGCCGGGCGAACGTGTCGTTCTCGATCCCCTTGATCACGCTGAGCACGGAGATGCTCGGCGGGATCTGCTCCGCCAGGTCGGTCAAGGTCGCCCGCAGGTACGCCGAGGGGATCGCGGCGACGATCAGGTCGGCCGCGGCCGTCGCCTCGCAGGCGTTCGGGGTGACGCCGACGTCCTCGGGCAGGACCACGCCCGGCAGGTGCCGCGCGTTCGTGCGGGATTGCTCGATCTCGGCCGCGTACGTCGGGTTGCGGGCCCAGATCTGCACCGCGCGCGCGATCTTCGCAAACAAGATCGCCAGCGCGGTCCCCATCCCCCCCGCGCCCAGGATCGCCACCCGCTTCATGAGATTGGTACCACCTCGCCCCTCCCGAGCCCGACCCGTGGTGTCCGCGATTATAACGTCGCGGTCAGTCATCGGGCCACGCGCTCCCGATCGGCTCGTCCGCGTAGCATCTCATGCCGGGCCGTTCGACCTGGACCGGAGCCGTCCGATCAGGCGATGGACGTCGTACCCGGCCAGGTCCTCGACCACCTCGTCGGCGCCGGCCTCCCAGAGCGAGGCGGCCGGATGCGTGGTGGTCAGGCCGACGGCATACATGCCGGCGGCCTTCGCGGCCTGGATGCCGACGGGGGCGTCCTCGAAGACGACCGTCCGCGCGGGGGGGACGCCCGCCTTGGCGGCGGCGACCAGGAAGACCTGGGGGTCGGGCTTGCCGCGCTGGATGTCTTCGATCGAGGCGATCGAGGCGAAGCGCCCGTTCAGCCCGCACGACTCGACCGTCAGCTCGAGGTTGAGCCGCGGCCCGCTCGACCCGATCGCGAGGAGGACCCCTTCGGACGTCAGGCCATCGAGCAGCGCGCGCATGCCCGGCAAGAGCTGGATCTTACCCCGCGCGGCGTCGCGGTAGCAGACTTCCTTGAGGTCCGAGTACCGCACCACCTCCGCCGGGTCGAGGGCATCGCCCAGAAGCTTGCGCAAGATACTCCGGTTGGTCATGCCGAACGTTTCATGGATGAATTCGGGCGTGATGGCCAGCCCGGTGCGGCGGCCGAATTCGAGCCAGGCCGCCTGGTGGAAGTCGAGCGAGTCCACCAGGACGCCATCGTGATCGAAGATCGCCAGGAACGGCCCATCGGGATGCGGCACGAGCGTCGGTCCTCTCCTGGTCCAGGGGTCATGGAGGGTGCATTTCACGCGCCCGACACTGTCAGCGTGCGTTCGCCGGCTGGAGGGGTGCGCCGAGCCACTCGGCGATCTGGCGCATGGTGATGGTACGGTCGTCGGGGTCGCGCGCCAGGGC
>JBKOZB010000114.1:0-7705 GCA_046744225.1 Planctomycetota bacterium
CGGGAGAGATTCCGCGGATTTCGTGGTCGGATAGCCTTCGAAGCACGATAATTTCGTTAGACATCGAAGGTTGGCAGGTCAGATGAGGTCGAGCTGTCGCCGCGGGCTGCGGGCGCGGCTGCAGGCGGGGCAGATGCCGGAGATGACGAAGCGGTGGCCGACGGCGCGGAAGCCGTTCTCCAGGCTGATCGCCTCGCGGAGCCGCTGGATCTCGTCGTTGCGGAACTCGACGATCGTGTTGCACTCAGTGCAATACAGGTGGTCGTGCGAGGGGTAGCCGTAGTCGTGCTCGTAGACCGTGCGGTTGGTCAGCCGGAACTCGCGGAGCAGGCCCGCCTCGACCAGAAGCCGCAAGGTGCGGTAGACCGTCGATCGGCTCACCCGGCGGCCGGCGTTGTGCAGGTCGGCCACCAGCTCGTCGGCATCGAAGTGCTTGTGCGAGTCGAAGATGTGGCGGACCAGGATGCGACGGGGCTCGGTGAGCTTCTCGCCCCGGATCTCGAGAAACTCGCGGAACTTCTCTTCAGGGCTTTCTGAAACCACGAGTGGGCTAAGAGGCGCGGAGTCCGCCACGTCAATCATCCTCGGACCAGGCCCCGGACCCGTCCTCACTCAAGATGGTGCCGGGGCGTGAATCAAGAATTATTCTTATTCTAGCGATCAACCCTCGCCCCATCCACTCGGATCGCGGGGAATTCCGGGACCGGCCCGGTCCGATCCTCCTGATCTCGGACGCGAGACGGTCCCGGAACCCACCGGGCGCTCAGGGGCTCGGAGTCAGCGTGATGGGGTTCGAGGCCCCGTTCAGGGGGGTGGGCGCGGACGTGGCGGCGTGCGGCGGGGTCCCCGGATTGGTGGCGGTCATGGGGCGACTGATCTTCGTCTGGAGGGCGTCGAGCGCGGCGTGGAGGTGGCGCACCGAGTGATCGCACCCTTGCGGGTTGCCCGAGTACGAAAACGCATTGGCCCGGAGCCGCCCCAGGCTTCGCTCGAAGACGACGACGTGGACTTGCTCGACGTAGTCGGTGGCCGGGCCGCCGCAATGACCCTTCAACCGGGCGAAGTCGCCGGTCTGGAGCGCGGCGGTGACCTGCTTGAGGACGTCGGGGCCGACGTGGTGGACCCCTTCTCCGTCGATCACCGTGCCGTCGGAGAAGACCTGGAGGAACATGCCGAATTGTTTGCCGTCGTCGGACCGGTTGAGCGTGACCCGGGTTACGAGCGGGTCGGCCTCGGTGATCGGATGGCTGACGCGGGGCTGAGGGACCAGGCGCGGCGATGCGGTGGTCGTCGGGGTCGTGGCGGGGGGCGTCATCGCGGAGTAGGGCTGAGCCGCCGTGGGAGTGGGATCGGGGGTCGCGGGAGACGAGGGTACCGGGGAGGGGCGCGATTCGGAGTCGGACGACGCCGAACCGCTCCCGAAGCGAAAGAGGAGCCGGCCGAGGAGGCTCGGCTCGTCGCCGAGGCTCCGCTGCGGGCCCAGGATCACGAACAACAGGCCGGGGACGACGAACGTCATCTCCAACAGGGTCTTCAAGCCGGGACGCATGCCGACCTCCTTGCCGGTTTGCTTCTCGGTTCTAGCCCGCCGCGGTGGCTCGCATCGAAACGACGCGATAAGCCTCCTCCACCGTGGTCGTGCCTTCCAGGATCTTATCGACCGCGCTGCTCTTCAACGTTCACATTCCTCGATCGACCGCCACGCGACGGAGGACATCCTTGGAGTTTCCAAGGGGCGCAGATGGGGTGGAGAGGTTCCACGTCAGCGATCTCCGAACGAGACCGAGCAGCGGACTCAGGCCGAAACGCGGCTGCCTCGTACGGGGAACGGCCGATGGCCGTTTGAGCTCGACGAAAGGTCCGCGGAGGCGATCCGATTGTTCCCGAACCGAAACGAGGATACTAGGGAACTCTCGTGCCAGCCAAGGGAAAAGAACCGGCGACCGGCCGGTCGGCCGAACTCTCCCTGGGCAGGAGAAGATACGGCCGACCGGTCGGTCGCCGGCGCTCGGCCAGAGACCACCTGGAACGATTACCAGCCCAGCAACTCGTCCAGGAGTCGGTCCAAGGCCAGCTCCATCTTGGCCGGGGTTTCGTAGGTTCCGGCCGCGATCTGGCGGCGGATCTCCTCGACCTTTTCCTGACGGATCTCGGGCAGCCGGCTGATCCCGTCGAGCATCTGTCCCAGGGGTGAGATCTCGACCTGATCGCGAGGTGTGCCCGCTTGAACGGTCTGACCGGCATCGACACTGAAGGCGGCCAGCCGCGGGTAAATGGGTTGGGGGCCTTGCATACCCCCAGCGCCGTAGACTTCCATGTGTGCCTCCCCTGTTGGTGCTCTGGCCAGCGGTTCCACCGCCGGCGCGCCCGGGCGTTGCAGAACATGATACCCACGGAGGCCACTGTCGAGGAGAAGCCGGCCGGGAGCAACCCGGACCCTTTCCCTCTGGTCTCCGCCGTGGCGCCCGAGAGGGGTCTCGGACGTCCACAGCCATAGTATCGGCCGGAAAATGGATCGGATTTAACCAAAGGCCCGAAAATCGGGCCTCCCGCCTCCTCTCGATCAGCGGCGGATTCTCGTCTCGCGCGGCGGCTGCTTGAGCGCGTCGGCCAGGAGCTGCGAGGTCTGCCCCAGGCGCTCGGTCACTACCATGACGTTTCGCTTGACCTGCTGCAGCTCTTGCTGCTGGTCCGGCGTCATCGGCCGGGCCTGCAAAGCATCGAGCGTCTTGACCACGTCACTGAGCTCTTGGGCTCCCTTGGTGAACACCTGCGCCGTATCGTAAACCGTCTGGACGCGGACATCCTCGGGCGTCGGCTTGTAGAAAGGACTGAGGACGAATGGGTTTGCGTAGATTTTCTGGACCAGCTTATCCCCCCAGTCCGTGGCATCGCGGACATTGGAGACGGTCCGCTCCAGGTTTACGCGGTTGCGGGTAATGATCGCCATGCCCTGTCCGGCGATCAGGTCGGCCTGGTACAGGACCCGGTCGGCACGGGCCCGAGTGCCGTCGAGCCCGTCGAGCAGCCGCTCGACCTTGACGCGGTCCCTTGCTGCGATGTCTTGAAGGGTGGCCATCACATCGCGGAGACTGACGAGGCTGGCTTGGAGGTTCGGGCGGTTTTCGGCGAGGAGGCTGTCCGCATGGTGCGTGACGGTATCGAGGCGGGTCAGCGCGGCCTCGATCTTTGGCGCGGCGGCGTTGATCCGTCTCGTCAGGTCCTCCACCTGTCCGGCGGTGGCCTCGATGGCGGGTCGGATGGTCTCGGCCGTCTCGCGGAAGCCCGAGGCCGCCTCCTGCAGGGAGCCCAGGATCTGCCGGATGCGCGGGGCGGCGGTATCGACCGTCTGCCGCACCTCGGAGATCGTATGGCTCAGGTGGCTCCGCTCGACCGGCCCCAGCCCGACTTGTTCCAGGACGGGGTCGAAGAATGTCGATTCGACGCCCTGGACCACCTGGCCCGGGACCAAGGCCACGGCCGACCGTCCCGACGAGACGATGTTGACCCGGCTCTGCCCGGCCAGGCTGGCCTGGATCGCGACCTTGACGTCCTGCCGCAGCTTCTTGGCCAGTACGGTGGGGAGTGCGATCTTGAGCCGAGCCCGGAGGGTGCCGTCCACCTCGGTCAGGTCGAGATCAACGACGCGGCCGGCGTCGATGCCGGCCACCCGCACGGGACTGCCCACGCGAATCCCTTGCCCGTCGCGGAAGACGACATCGATGGTCTGCTGCGAGGTCAGGAAGGCGGGCCCGCTGCCGGCCAGGCCGATCAGACCGATCAGGCCCGCCAGAGTGACGACGATCACCAGACCGACCAGGACCTCGCGGACCGAGGTTCGACCATGCATCGGGGTTCCCTCCCCAGAGGCGCTTCGTAGGCCGTGGACTCAGGGGGCTGGCGGGGCCAGCAAGGTCGGGCCGAACGCCGGCCCGGCGTGGTAGAGAAGGAGGAACCAGCCGCTGTTGAGCGCGAGGATGGCGACGGCCGCCAGGCACGTCGCCCGACACGCGGCCGAGGGCACCGAGTCGGGGTCCGGCGCAGTCGGCCCTCGCAGCCCCTCGTGGCAAGCGAACAGCGCCGCGAACCATGCGAAGGCGATCCCTTTGATGGCAAGGCCCACGACGTCGCGGACCCAGAGCATCTCCTGGAACATATAGAAGAATGCATGGGTGGAGACGCCCAGCAGCGACCGGGACACCTGCCAGCCGACCAGCGAACCGACCGCCACGGCCCAGAACACGAGGACCGGCCCGACGATCATCGCCGCCCCGATCCGGACCGCCGCCAGCCGGCCCGGCTCCGGAGCCCGGCGCAGGTCGGCTTGCCGGCCGAGCACGATCTCGCGGTCGGCGACCCAGCGGGGGTCGCCATCGAGTCCGACCCGCGATCGCCCCCGCAGCTCGGACGTGGTCCGGGCCGCGATCAGGCCGGCCAGTGTCAGGCCTGTCATCAGCGGGGCAAGATTGCGGATCAGACCAACGCCCACGACCGCCCCCGTCCCATCAACGAACGTGCCGCCGAAGTAAGCCTGCATCGACAGGAACGACCCCAGCCCGACATGGACCAGTCCGACCAGCGGAAAGCCCATCGCCAGCATCCAGCTTAGTTGCCGCATCAGCGCGGGACCAAAGGCCGGGGCCTCGCCGACCGGTCGGACTAGCGAGCGCACGGCCGAGGCGCCGAGCGTCGCCAGTCCCCCGAGGTAACTGACCCCCGCGAGCGTCCTCCGCCCGATCCGGGCCAGGGGAGCGAGGACGGCGATCGAGAGAGCGGGATTGGTCGTCATGCGTCGGCCCTCCATGACCGGTCGCGCATCGAGTGGGCAGGCCTTCCCGGCGATCTTGGCGGGCTACTTTAAGGATTCTTCTTGGTTTTGGCCAGAGCGGCTTGCCGCCCCTTCCACCACGCCCGCCAGTGCTCCATCGCGGCGGCGCGCTCGGCGGCATCGGCCCAGGGGACGTAACCGAAGTCCTGGCCGGTCCGCCGGCGCAGCTCCTCGTGCGCCGTGAGCCGGACGACCGGATCGGGGTCGCCCAGGTGATCGATCAGGGCGGGCACGACCTTCCCTTCCGGCAAGCCGTCCCCGAGCCCGACGGCCCGCGCGCGGACGATCGGGGCCGGGTGGTTCAGCCCCCGGAACGTTCGGGGCGCGATGCCACACCCGAGACCCAGGATCACCAGCGGAAGGCCAATCCATCGGTATCGCCAGCGTGTCACGGCGGCAACTCGTCCATGAGGGTTCGACCGTCCAGCGGTCGAGTTCGGCGATCCACCACGAACCGGAGGGCCGATCGGACGGGACCTCTCCGTCCCATCGGAGGCTGGACCCCAGCGAGAGCCATCCCGAGAAAGCGCGCGGAACACTAATTGAAATGCGGCAAGACGGCAATGGCAAATGGCACCTCAGGGCGGGAGCGGCTCGCCGGCATCGGTCGCGCGGCGGAGTTCGTTGACATAGACGTGGGCCATCCGGCTCGGGACGGGGAGCCGGTACTTGACCGAGGTCGCCAGGACCACGGCAATGGCCCCCTCAAGGTCACAGAGGTGGCCGGGTGAGACGAAGAGTGGCTTGATGCGCGACCGCGTGCGCACGACCGAACCGACGACCTCGCCCCGGTCGATCAGGGGGCTGCGGTCGCCTCGGTCGGGGCCGGGCTCGTCGTACGCGCCGCACAGGAGCGACTTGGCGCAGCCGATCGTGGGCAGGCCGAGCCAGAGTCCAAGGTGGCTGGCCAGGCCGATCCGCCGGGGGTGGGCGATCCCTTGCCCGTCGCAGATCACCACGTCCGGCCGGGTCTTGAGCCGGGCGAAGGCGTCGAGCACCGGGGGGGCCTCGCGGAACGAGAGCAGGCCCGGCACGTAGGGGAAACGCGCCTCGCCGACCACGCCGACCCGCTCGACAACCTCGAAGGTCTCGGCCTTGACGACCACCACGGCCGCATAGAGCCATTCGGAATACTTGTTGTAGGACACGTCGGCCGCGGCCACGGTCTTCCAGGCGGGCAGCGGGGTGGACGTGTCCACCTGGCGGGCGAGCGACTTCTGAAGCGCGCGGGCCTCGGAGGTCTCCAGGTCCCAGGGATGGAGCGTCTTGATTTGCATGGCCTCGCCGTCACGGGTCAAGCGGGAGAGGGAACCGGTGCGATGTGGCGGATCAGGTCGGCCGCGTGCTCGACGTCTTCGCGCGTCACGTCCAGATGGGTGCAGGCCCGGAGCACCTGCGGTCCCAGGGCCGAGACCAGAACGCCCTCGGCCCGGAGCCGCGCGGCCACCGCCTGCGCCGTCCCGAGCGCGGGATCGACCGCGATCCAGACTAGGTTCGTCTCGACCGGACCCGATTCGAGGCTCAAGCCGTCGGTCTCCTCGACCGCCCGGGCGAGGACCTGCGCGTTGGTGTGGTCCTCGGCCAGGCGCTCCACATGGTGCTCCAGGGCGTGGAGCGCCCCAGCGGCGAGGATGCCGGCCTGCCGCATCCCGCCGCCGAAGACCTTCCGGAGCCGGTGCGCCTTGCGGATCGCCTCGGCCGAGCCCGCCAGCGCCGAGCCGACCGGGGCGCCGAGGCCCTTGGAAAAACAGATCGAGACGGTGTCGAAATGTCGGGCCCACTCGTGCGCGGGGAGACCCGTCGCCACCACGGCGTTCATCAGCCGGGCGCCGTCGAGGTGCATGGCCAAGCCGCGACTTCGGGCCCAGGCCGAGATCGCCGCGATCTGATCGATCGGATGGACCCGTCCTCCTCCTCGGTTGTGCGTGTTCTCCAGGCAGACCAGGCGCGTGCGCACGTAGTGATCGTCGTCGGGCCGGACCTTGTCGCGCAGCGCGTCCAGCGAGAGGCGGCCGCAGTCCCCCGCGACCGTCCGCGTCGTCACCCCCGAGAGCCGGGCAATCCCTCCCCCCTCCCACACGTAAACGGGGGACGACGCCTCGCAGAGCAGCTCGTCTCCGGGCGCAGTGTGGACCCCCACGGCGATCTGGTTGGCCATCGTGCCTGAGGGCACGAAGAGTGCGGCCTCCTTGCCCAGCAACTCGGCCGTCCGGCGTTGCAAGGCATTGATGGTCGGATCTTCCCCAAGGACATCATCGCCGACCTCCGCCTCCGCCATCGCCCGGCGCATCGCCGCGGTCGGTCGGGAGACGGTGTCGGACCTCAAATCGATTGGTGGCCTTCGCATGAGGGGTCAGCTCGCACGCGGGTGGTGATCTCCGGTCCCGCCCCCGGTCGAGGCAGCCGCCGATCCATTCTACGTGCCGCGACGCCCTCCGGGTCAATCCCGTCCCCTACCCCCGCCCCGGTCGCGGCGGCCCACGCGTTTTGGCTCGATTCGGCCTAGAAAAAGTAGAGGCAGGCGGTTGCTCCGCAAGATAGAATGGATGCGACCGACCCCAGGGGGAGACGAGCGGTCCGATGGCAATGACCCTGAATATCTGCCGAATCGATTGCGTCCGCGACGACGCGCGCGAGGCGATCCTGGGGCTGCGACGACAACTGAGCCCGAAGGGGAACGTGGTCAGCCCGCAGGGCCGCGCCCGGACCATCGCGGCCTTCGGCGAGCCGCTGACCCCGCAGCAGGTCGTCGAGCGGATCTGCGCCGACGTGCAGTGCCGCGGGCTCGACGCCGTGCTCGACTACACGGCCCGGCTCGATGGCGTGATGCTGGAGCCGTCGGCCGTGCGGGTCGCGCGCGAGGAACTGAGCGACGCC
>JBKOZB010000240.1:0-4728 GCA_046744225.1 Planctomycetota bacterium
ACGTCATCCCGAGCCAGGTCCTCTTTCCTCGGTTGATTCCACGCATGCGAGGTGGTCCTCAATGGAGCGGGCGTATGCTTCCTTAACTGGGATTTCTTTTATCATAATCGAACTCACCTCACCTTTTCCGCGCCAATTCACACCCGTTTCAGCCGGGGTGGTGCGCCGCCGAGGTAGACGGGGCGGGCGCGGGGGACCCCCCGGCTCGACGGCCGAGGTCGCGGCCATCAGCGCGAACCCGGCCAGCAAGGCCAGCGAGAGCTTCAGCCGATCGTGCGCGTGGAATTGCAACTCGGGGAGCAGGTCGCTGAGCGCGATGCAGAGGAACGTGCCGGCCGAGAAGGCCAGGGTGGCCGCGGTCCAGGAGGCCGCCGCCGCCGGACCGAGCCGATCGACGCCGAGGAAGAACAGGGCCACCCCCGCCGGGATCATCAACGCGAAGCCGAAGTTGACCAGATGCGCCAGCGGTCGGGGCACCCCGGCGCGGAGCATCAGGCTGACGATCGTCAGGGCGTCGGCCGGCTTGTGGACGACCGTCGCCAGGAAGACCCCCCACGCCACCGCCCCCACGCCGTGCCGGACCTCGGGGTTGGCGGCCACGGCGCTGGCCAGGGCCACCCCCCCCACCAGCGAGTGCGCGGCCAGGCCGAACGCTGCCGCCCCCCAGTGCAGCGAGGTCCCCTTCGTCTCCGACCGGCCGCCCCCCGGCGCCGACGGGTGGATCAGGCCCGCCGAGTGGCCCCGGCCGTGCGCGTGCTCGTGCGGGTGCGGCGGGCACGGCTCCTCCGGATCGGCCGGCGCCTCGTGGTGATGGAAAGCGAAGAAGCGCTCCAGGAAGAACAGGGCGAGCAGGCCCACCGCTGTCCAGTGCAAGGTCGTCGCCGAGCCGAGCCGGACTGCTTCGGGGAGCATGTGAAAGAAGGCCGCCCCCAGCATCGCCCCCGCCGAGACGCTCAGGTAGAGCTGCAACCGCGTGTGCGTCAGGACGGTCGCCAGGGGCATCAGACCCCCCAGCACGCTCACGCCGACGATCGCCACGCAGAACAGGGCGAGAGTGAGCGCCGTCATCGCATCATCATCCTCTCTCGGCGCCTCGGGCGAATCGGCTAAGCCCTTGTTCCGTCCGGGCCGAGCGGAAATAATGAAGCGATCCGGTGATCGTGGCCGGTCGCAGACCGGCCCTCCCACCGGCCGATCCAACGCGGTCCGCGCCGACCCGCAAGGGGAGACTCATGGCCAAGCTGACCGAACCAGAAATCCTTGAGAAGCTGCCGACGGCCAAGGGGTGGGAGCGGCATGGCGACATGCTCGTCCGCTCCTGGCAATTCCCATCGTTCCGCCGCGCCCTCGAGTTTGTCAACCAAGTCGCGGCGCTGGCCGAGAAGTTCGACCACCACCCCGAAATCGTCCTGAGCTACCGGACGGTCCAGCTCGAGCTGTCCACCCACTCCGAGGGCGGCCTGACCGACCGCGATTTCGCGGTCGCCGGCGAGATCAACGCCCTGCCGACCGACCGCTGAGCCGACGATCCCCCCGACCAAGAAAAACCCCCGGCCCAGGGGGTCAGGGGGTGTGTTTTCCGTCGGGCGCGGCGCTCCGGCTCAGCCCTGCGCCTCGGGACGCTTCGGACCCGATTGGCCCGGGGCAAGCTTGCGGTATTTGGTCTTGGGCAGGTTGAAGACCCCCTTCTCCGGGCTCCAGCGCTCGGCTTCCTGGAGCACGGCGAGCCGCTCGGCCCGCGTCAGCACGTTGCGGGCCCGGATCAGGCCGCCCGCCTTCTTCAAGCTCTTATCGATCGACATCGCGAAACTCCCTCGGAAGCATCCATGCTCGGATGCCCGCGCTCTTAGCGCGCACTTCTATAATGACCCGGGACGGTCTCGCCCCGGCGAAGCGATTATCCTAACTCGGCGCCCCGCCCCGATGCAAGCCGGCGGTCGCGACCAGGGCATCGGCCTTGTGGGGCCGGCGCGTTTGGTTTACAGTCCAAATCATCCCTACGATTCACGTTCGGACATCGGACCTGTACCGGAGATCCGGCACCATGGCCTTGCTCGAGACGTCGCTGGCCGGCCTCCCGAAACGGCGGGGGAAGGTGCGCGACGTCTACGACCTGGGCGACCGCCTGCTGATGGTCGCCACCGACCGCATCAGCGCGTTCGACTGGGTCCTCCCCACGGGCATCCCCGACAAGGGCCGCGTCCTGACCGGGCTGAGCGCCTTCTGGTTCGGCCGGTGCGGGGCGTGTCGCAACCACTTGATCTCCACCGACATCGACGACGCCGGCCTCGACCTCGCCCCCGAGCTGCGCCAGGCTCTGGCCGGCCGGTCGATGATCGTGCGGAAGGCCGACGTCATCCCGTTCGAGTGCGTCGTCCGGGGCTACCTGTCGGGCAGCGCCTGGCGCGAGTACCAGAAAACAGGAGCCGTCTGCGGCATCGCACTGCCTCCCGGCCTGACCGAGGGCGCGCGGATTCCGCTCCGCGACCCGTCCGGCCAGCCGAGGCCGGGGCCGGGCGCCCTGTTCACGCCCGCCAACAAGGCCGAGACCGGGCACGACGAGAACGTCACGTTCGCCACGATGGCCCGGGCGATCGGCGACTTCTCGGCTCAGATGCTCGCGGCGCTCAGCGTCGACCTCTACCTCGACGCCTCGGCCTACGCCGAGTCGCGGGGCCTGATCCTGGCCGACACGAAGTTCGAGTTCGGCTGGGACCGCGCCACCGGCGACCTGATGCTGGTCGATGAGGCCCTGACCCCCGACAGCTCGCGCTACTGGCCGCGCGCGGGCTACCGGCCGGGCGGCCCGCAGCCGTCGTTCGACAAGCAATTCGTGCGCGACTGGCTCGACGCCTCGGGCTGGGACAAGTCGAGCCCCCCGCCCCCCCTGCCCGAGGAGGTGGTCGCCCAGACCCGCGCGAAGTACATCGAAGCTTACGAGATCCTCACCGGCCAGCCTTTCCCCTGGACGTAACATGCTCCGCTACCTGACCGCCGGCGAGTCGCACGGGCCGGCCCTCACCGCGATCGTCGAGGGGTTTCCCTCCGGGGTCGCGCTCGACACCGCGCCGATCGATTTCGAACTGAAGCGGCGCCAGGGCGGCTACGGCCGCGGCAAGCGGCAGACGCTCGAGACCGACCGGATCATCGTCGATTCCGGGACCTACCACGGCGTGACCACCGGCGGCCCGATCACCCTCCGCCTGGTCAACCACGACGCCAAGCTCGAACGGCTCCAGGAGCCCGCCGCCCCGCGCGGCGGGCACATCGACCTGGCCGGCGCGATCAACTACCAGACGGGCATCCGCCAGGTCCTCGAACGCGCCAGCGCCCGCGAGACGGCGCTGCGGGTCGCGGTCGGGGCGCTGGCCAAGCTCTTGCTCCGCGAGCTGGGGATCACCGTCTTCGGCTACGTCCGGGAGCTGGGCGGGATCGCCGCGCCGCCGCTCTCGTTCGACCTGGCCGTGCGCGACGCCAGCCCGGTCTACACGCTCAACCCCGAGGCCGACCCGGCGATCGTCGCGGCGATCGACGCCGCCAAGGACGCCGGCGACACCCTCGGCGGGATCGTCGAGACGGTCGTGACCGGCTGCCCGGTCGGCCTGGGCAGCCACGCGCAGTGGGACCGCAAGCTCGACGCCCGGCTCGCGCTGGCGGTCATGAGCATCCAGGCGATCAAGGCGGTCGAGATCGGCCTGGGAGTTGAGGCCGCGCGGCGGCCGGGCTCGCAGGTCATGGACCCGATCCAGTACGAGCCGGACCACCCCGCCGACGATCGCCGGTTCGGCTTCCGCCGACCGACCAACAACGCCGGCGGCATCGAGGGGGGCACGTCCAACGGCGAGCCGATCATCGTCCGCGCCGCCAAGAAGCCGATCAGCACCCTGGCCGCGCGCGGACCGTCGGTCAACATGGCCACCAAGGCCCCCCAGCCCGCCGCCTACGAGCGCTCCGACGTCTGCGCCGTGCCCGCCGCCAGCGTCATCGTCGAGAACGTCGTCGCCTTCGAGATCGCCGCGGCCGTCGTCGAGAAGTACGTTGGCACCAGCCTCGCCGCGATCAAGTCGGCGCATGAGGCGATTCATGAACTGGCTCAGAAGCACATTTCGGAATGGGGGACAGGAGATAGGGGATAGGGGAAGGGAATACCGAGCGATCGCGACGGCGGGGTGGCTGAGGCTTTCAATCCCGTCCGATACCGGGTATTCTATTGATCAGGTATTTCGTTCGGAGCGTCCACATCGAGTTGTTGAAGGGGAGGTGGGCGATGGCCGAGGTGTCCACCGGATCGATGGCTCTGGCTGCCGAGGAATTGGACCAGATGCACGCCCTCTACCGACGAGGCGGCCAGGAGCGTTCGATGGCACCTCATGTCGTGTATCCGGATGCCGCCTGCCCTCATGCCGGTTGTGGGCAACCGATGCAGGCCATCGATTTTCGCCTGGAAGCCCACGGGCGCTCCATTCACGACCCCTTGTTGGTGTGCGCCTGGTGGGATGACACCGGGTTCGTCGGTTGCTGCCCCCGCTGTGGTGGTTGGATCCACTTCACCATCCGTGCCAAGCGCGCCGTCACGGCGGAGGAGGCCGTCCGGTACCCGCAACTGCCGGACAACTGGCATGCTATCGCGACCATCCTGTGAGGCGTCGGGTGACTGGGGTCCGGCTTCGGTGGAGTGGCTGGGGTTGCGCAGCAACCCCGGCTCGGCCTCAGGCTTCAGGACCGGGG
>JBKOZB010000254.1:0-6275 GCA_046744225.1 Planctomycetota bacterium
AGTGATACCGAATCACCCTCGACCGATGCTGGGTCGACCGCGATCTAGTCAAGATCAACGCCGGGGCCGCCATCCTCGCCCTCGACAACGTCCTGGAAGGTGACTGCGTGCGCAGCCTCTTTCACGGACTGCCGAGCGTTCGCCGCGGACTAACCCGACTCGGCTTCACGCCGAGGGCGCGAGAACGTTGGGCGTCGTGGGAGGTCGTGAACATATGAAGACAGGTGAATTGACCGGCGCCCGGGAGGAATGATCAATCCCGGGGACCCTCCGGGACGTGCGCGCTCAGGATTCGCAGCGTCCCCTCACCATGCCACGCAACTGGAGATGGCTCACGGGCAACGATTCGTTGCGAAGCAGGTTCAACAGCTTTCCTTCCACCGCCTGCGCTGGGGTGAGCCCGCAACGATCGTCGATAACCAGCGACTCCTCGGGCATCACGGCGAGCAGGGATGCGCGGTTCCGGATCAGGCCCGCGCGAGGATCGTCATCGATTGAAATTGTCGGCTTGGCTGTGATGGTGAACTCACGACTCGTCGAAGTGGTCTTGTGATCCCTCATGCTTCAGCTCCTCATGTTATCCACCAAAATCGTCCTGAGTCACGACGGATTTTCCCGCAATTCTCATGCCAAATGTGGCTCAAATCCATCTCACACGAATCAACTGTCGGCGTTCCTGTCAGATCGCCGGACATGACGCCGACGACAGCATTACGTATCCTCGCCCCAGTTCCGTTTGATCCCCGTTCGGAATTTCATGCACTGGAGAGGGAGAAAGCGACCTGCTCACGGGTTGAGCACGGTCCATCCAATTCATGATGGATCATTTTAAAGTAAAAAGAACATTGCGCCAATTTTTGGTGTTATTCAAACCGCGAGGTGCATCGGACCCCAGGTCGGTTTCATCCCGGATTGAGGACGCTTCGGGGCAGCGCGAGATCGAGACAGGAGGACGCCGAGTCTGGCATAGTGGGTGCGATTAGACCAAAACGCTCGGCGGTTGTCCAGTACCTGGTTTCGTGCGCACCGGCGGAACGACGGTCACTGCGCGAGCGGCGCGACCGTGAGGGCCGACGCGATGGGCCATCATCTCCGTTCTCGGTCATCGAATTCGATCGTCCCCATTAGCGAACCGATGGAGATCGACCGTATTACCTTCTGTGGGTCGAGCATGGCGGCGCAGACCCACCCTCACCTTCGATCATCCCCCGACCGGATCGCGTCGCTCCAACCGATTTAAGGTTCGACCATGGCCGAGATGCAAGCGAAATCGTCCCAAGGGTTCGTCCATGAGCTGCGGATCATGGCGCGGCGAGGCCGGCAGGTCTGGCACCTGATCCCGATCGCGTACCGGCTGGCCCTGGGCGCGGCGGTCCTCGTCATGGCGGTGGCCAGCGCCGCGAACACGGCGATCCCCCTTTATCTCGGCAAACTCGTCAACGCGGTCAATCCCGAGACGAACCGGGAGATTTCCCGGACCGCCCTCTGGCAACTCGCGGCTTGGTACCTGGGCCTGATCGGCCTGGCTTACCTGATGCGGGAGGGAATGAACGTCCTGCGCCGCTATCTGGTCGAGAACACGTGCACGCGTACCGACCGCGACCTGTGCGTCCACGTCGTCTCCCACTTGATGGAGGTCGATCTCGCGGCCCTGTCGCACGAGCAGGTCGGGTCCCTCCACGGCCGAATCTCGCGGAGCGTGGAAGGGCTTGTGCGGTTCCTCCGGATCAGCTTCCTCGACTTCATGCCCGCGATCCTCTCGGGCTCGTTCTCGCTGGCGGCGGCCCTGTCGAAGCAGCCGAAGATCGCGCTGATCATGGCCGGCGTCGTCCCGCTGTCGCTTGCCCTGACGATCTGGCAGCTCCTGACGCAGAAGGGGGTGCGGCTCGGCCTGCTCCGGAGCCGCGAGCTCATGGACGGCACGGTGGTCGAGCAACTCGCAGGCCTCGACTACGTCCGCGCCGCCAACACTCAGCGCCAGGAGGTCCGCCGCGTCGCCCGGGTGGCCGAGGCGCGGCGCGCCAAGGAGATCCGGCACCACTTCGAGATGTCGCTCTTCGGCAGTGGCAAGGCGCTCAACGAGGCGTTCTTCCACCTCTGCGTCGTCGCCTTCGCGATTTTCCTCTTCGTCCAGGGGACGATCCAGTACGGCGACATCCTGGCCTTTTCAGTCCTCTTTCTGAACATCATGGCACCTCTGAACGAGGTCCACCGGTTCATCGACGAGGCGCACGACAGCAGCCTGCGAGTGGGCGACCTGCTTGACATGCTCGCCATGCCGGCCGATCGGTCGTTCACGCCGGAGAGGCCGCGTGATCCCCGGCTAGCGCTCGGCGCCCCGCTGTTCGTCGCGAACAACCTCTGCGTCGAATACCACACGTCCGACGGCCAGACCCGTCGTGCCTTGCACGGGGTGACGATGGAGATCCGCCACGGCGAGACGATCGGCGTGGCCGGCCGCTCGGGGTGTGGCAAGACGACCTGGCTCCGGGTCCTGATGCGCTTGGTCCACCCGAGCGCCGGCAGCGCCGCGCTGGGCGGCGTCCCGCTCGGCTCGATCACGCGCGAGATGATCGGTGAGGCCGTTGGCTACGTCGGGCAGAACCCGTTCGTCTTCGCCGGCACGATCGCCGAGAATATCGCCTACGGCCGCGAGGGCGCCACGGACAAGGAGATCCGCCACGCCGCGCGGATGGCCTGCATCCACGACGAGATCATGGCGATGCCCGGCGGCTACGGCGCCCGCGTCACCGAGCGCGGCCAGAACCTCTCCGGTGGGCAGAGACAGCGGATCGCCCTGGCTCGGGTCTTTCTCAAGAACCCGCCGATCCTGATCCTCGACGAGGGGACGTCCGCCCTCGACAACATCAGCGAGCGCAAGGTCCAGGAGGCGATCCACGCGGCGCGGACCGACCGCACGATCATCCTCGTCGCCCACCGCCTCTCCACTTTGCGCGAGGCGGGCCGCATCTTCGTCTTCGACGGCGGGCGGATCGTCGAGACCGGACCCTACGATGAGCTGGTCCGCCGCGGTGGCGTCTTCACCGACCTCGTCCGCTCGGCGCACGGCGACATTTTCTTCGTGGAGCCGAGCACGCGGGTCGAGGTCCCCGAGTTGCCGGCCGTGGCGCCGGACGACATCTACCTCGACGTCCCGAGCACGCTGGTCGAAGTCTCGATGCCGGAAGGCGTGAAGATGATCGCCTGAATTTCTCCCCGCCCGTGGATCGGAGGGCGAGGGGCGAGGCGGGGATCAGCGCTGGGCCAGGTTGCGCGCGCCAAGGATGGCCTGAACGGGGAAGTGCTTGCCGGGGCAGGCGGTGGGCGAGGCGGCGAGGTTCGCGTGGGTGCCGATCTGCTCGGTGGGGATGTGATAGCGCGCGCCGAGGTAGGCGACCAACGCCTTCGCGGCGGCGATCTGGCGGGAGGTGGGCGGGGCGTTGTCGAGGTCGCCGACGAGGCAGATCCCGATGCCGTATTCGCTCATGGCCGGGCTCTTGCCGTCGTGGCAGTGGATGCCCTGCTTCTGGTTCACCCAGCGCTGGGCGACCTCGATCTGGCCGTCGGGGCTGCCGGTGCCGTTGCCGATGACGAAGTGGTATCCACAGCCGTCCCAGCCGTGCGACTTGCGATGCTCGCGGTCGATTTGGTCGTAGCTCCCCGAGGCGCTGGCACTGTGATGCAGAACGACGTACTTCCAGGGCCGCTCGGCCTTCGGCGGCTGGAACAGGTCGCCGGGGTCGTTGACGTAGGAGATGAGGTCCTCGCGAAGGCTGGCCTGACGCAGCCGCCCGGAGGGGCTGCGCCGGCCGGTCTTCACCGAACCGTTCGAGGTGGGCGGCTGGAGCTTGGGCACCGACGGGACCGAGGACGAGTCCGGCGGGATGGTATTGAGCTCCGGCTCTTCCGACATCGGCGCGGTCGGTCGCGGAGGCGTCACCGTCGCCGCCGGCGGGGCCGAGGTATCGAACGAGGGGGTGGTCGGTTCGAGGACCGAGGGGGTCGAGGTCGCCGGGACCGTGGTCGTCGCCCCGGGCACGACCGCCCCCGGCGCGCACGACGGCGCGGGCGAAACATAGACGGGGCGGAGCGACGATCGGCGGTGGCCGCAACCGAGGGCGGTCGCCACGACCAGCGTCGGAACCAGGAGGACGATCCCCTGGCGCGGGCACAGAACGAACGGGGCCGGCAGATGCGGGACCATAACACGTCTCCATGCCTGAGGTTCGGGAGGGCTCCTGATGACGGTCAGGACGGACGCCTCAAGGTGCAAGCCGAATGCCGAATCGTCCTGTCACCCTCCGAACGCAATGTTTCCCAATCTTCGGCTTTCATCTCAAGTCTACACGCCGATTGGCCGATGAGCGGACCGGTGCGGAGAAAATCGAAAGATTTCTTCAAGATCCTGACCGATTCCGACGCAGTCCTTTTGTAGAAAGGTCTGCGAGGGCTTGTCGAAAGGACCGAAGCACGGGAAAGGAGCGCTTCGAGTTCATCAAAATCCGCACATTTCCTTCCGAGGAATCAATCCTCGCTCCCATTTCTCCCCGCATCTTTTCCCTTACGCTGGCAACCGGAAGCGCCAGGCGTTATCCTGGTGTCGAACCGAGTGGAACGCGGCCCCCGAACCTGTGGCGGGCTTTTTTTGTCAGGGTTTCACGTGACGCCGGGCGGGGAGAGTCCGTCATGCCTTCATATCACCCTCAGCGCATCGAGCCGAAGTGGCAAGCCTACTGGGAGGAGAACAAGATCTTCCGCGCCCGAGACCGCGCCCCCGGCCAGCCCAAGCTCTACGTCCTCGACATGTTCCCATACCCCAGCGCGGCCGGCCTGCACGTCGGGCACCCTGAGGGATACACCGCCACCGACATCGTCTGCCGCTACAAGCGGATGCGCGGGTTCAACGTCCTGCACCCGATGGGCTGGGATGCCTTCGGACTGCCCGCCGAGCAGTTCGCGATCCAGACCGGAACCCATCCCCGAATCAAGACGCAAGAGAACATCGAGAACTTTCGCCGCCAGATCAAGTCACTCGGCTTCTCGTACGACTGGGATCGCGAGATCGACACGACCGATCCGCATTACTACAAGTGGACCCAGTGGATCTTCCTTCAGCTCTTCGACACGTGGTACGACCCCGACCTCGTCTGGACCGATGTGCAGAGACGCACCCATCAGGGCAAAGGCCGTCCCATCGCCGAGCTGCCGATCCCGCCCGGCACGCCCGACCCCGACGCCTACCACGATTCGAAGCGTCTCGCCTACCGCGCCGAGGTTCCGGTCAACTGGTGCCCGGAGCTGGGGACCGTCCTGGCGAATGAAGAGGTCATCGACGGCAAGAGCGAGCGCGGCGGCTTCCCTGTCGTCCGGATGCCCCTGAAGCAGTGGATGCTCCGCATCACCGCGTACGCCGACCGCCTGCTCGACGACCTGGAGCAGGTCGATTGGCCCCGCGCCATCAAGGACATGCAGCGCAACTGGATCGGCCGAAGCGAGGGGGCCGAGGTCGATTTCTACTTCGGCAATCGTTCCGATCTCTGGGAATGGAAACGGCGCGAGACGGGTTTCCCCGAGTTACCCACGCCGGGCGTCATCCGTGTTTTCACCACCCGTCCCGATACGCTCTTCGGCGCGACTTACATGGTGCTCTCTCCCGAGCACCCTCTCGTGGATGGACTGACCATGCCGAGCCATCGCGAGGCGGTGAATGCCTACCGCGAGGCGGCCAGCCGCAAGAGCGACCTTGATCGGACCGACCTGGCCAAGACGAAGACGGGCGTCTCCACCGGCTCCTTCGCCGTCAACCCGGTCAACGGCCGACGCATCCCGATCTGGATTGCGGATTATGTCCTGATGGGCTACGGCACCGGCGCGATTATGGCCGTCCCCGGCCACGACGAGCGCGACTTCGAGTTCGCCAAGGCATTCGGTCTGCCGATTGTCCGCGTCGTCGCCCCGCGCGTCGAGGACGCCGACAAAGCCTTGGAGGCGGCCGAGGTCGAGCCCGGCGTATCAGTTAACTCTCGCAATGACGAGATCGACCTGACCGGCCGTCCCACCACCGAGGCCAAGGCCGCCATCACCGCCTGGCTTGCGGGTCGCGGGCTGGGGCGCAAGACGGTCAATTACAAGCTCCGCGACTGGCTCTTCAGCCGCCAGCGCTACTGGGGTGAGCCGTTCCCGGTCGTGTACGACGTGAACGACGCGCCCGTCGCGCTGCCGGAATCGATGCTGCCCGTGGTGCCTGTCTCTTATACACATCTCCGAGCCCACGA
>JBKOZB010000276.1:0-3295 GCA_046744225.1 Planctomycetota bacterium
GTCTCGGCGATCTCGATGGCCTTGAGCAGGCCCCGGGCCTTGTTGACCGTCTCCTCGTACTCGGCGCCCGGGACGCTGTCGTAGACGACGCCGCCGCCGGCCTGGACATAGGCGGTCCGGCCCTGGAGGACGAGCGTGCGCAAGGCGATGCAGGTATCCATGTTACCGGTGAAGTCGATGTAGCCGACGGCGCCGGCGTAGGGGCCGCGCTTGTTCGGCTCGACCTCATCGATGATCTGCATGGCGCGGACCTTCGGCGCCCCCGAGACGGTGCCGGCCGGCAGCCCGGCTCGCAGGGCGTCGAAGGCCGTCTTCCCTCTCGAAAGCCGCCCGGTCACGTTCGACGTGATGTGCATGACGTGCGAGTAGCGCTCGACCTTCATCACGTCTGACAGTTGCACGGTGGCGAAGTCGGCCACCCGGCCG
The DNA here is from genome assembly GCA_046744225.1 of Planctomycetota bacterium. GTDB lineage: Bacteria > Planctomycetota > Planctomycetia > Isosphaerales > Isosphaeraceae > JBKOZB01. The sequence continues at coordinate 427 of JBKOZB010000276.1, forward strand.
ACGTCGTTTCGCCCGAGGTCCACGAGCATGATGTGCTCGGCGCGTTCCTTGGGGTCGGCCAGCAGCTCCTCAGCCAACACCTGGTCCTCGGCCTCGTCCTTCCCCCGCCGGCGGGTGCCGGCCAGCGGGCGGATCGTCACCAGGCCGTCCTCGACCCGCACCAGGATCTCGGGCGAGCTGCCGATCAGGCAGAAGTCGCCGAACGGGAGATAGAAGAGGAACGGGCTCGGGTTGACCACCCGCAAGACGCGGTAGATGTCGAACGGCTCGGCCGTCGTCTCGACCTGGAACCGCTGGCTCGGCACGACCTGGAAGATGTCGCCTGCCTTGATGTACTCCTGGCAGTGGCGGACGACTGCCTCGTACTGCTCCCGGGTGAAGTTCGACTTGGGGACGAGATGGACGGGCCCCTCGGTATCGATGTCGGTCAAGGCCGGTTCGGGGCCGGGCTCGGCCAGCCGCGCGACCAGCTCGTCGATCCGGACACAGACCTGATCGTAGGCCGAGCGGCGGTCGGCCGCTGCGCCCACGTGCGCATGGGCCACGACCAGGATCGTCTTGCGGATGTGGTCGAAGATGATCATCCGGTCATAAAAGGCGAAGGAGAGGTCGGGCAGGCCGCGATCGTCGGGGGGCGCGTCGGGGAGGCGCTCGGTGTAGCGGACGGCGTCGTAGGCCGCGAACCCGACCGCGCCGCCGGCGAACCGGGGGAGGCCGGGGAGGTGGACCGCCCGGTAGCGCTCAACCAGCTCTTGCAAATTCCGGAACGGGTCGGCCGACGTGAACCGCTGGGTACCCCCGGGATCGTGCGCCGGGAAGACGCCGACCTCGGGCCCGCGCGCCTCGAACCGGAGGAACGGCTCGGTGCCGAGGAAGCTGAACCGGCCGACCTTCTCGCCGCCGATGACGCTCTCGAAGAGGAACGAGGGGGCGGAGCGTTCGATCCGGCGGAAGGCGGAGACGGGCGTCAGACCGTCGCCCATCAACTGGCGGTAGACCGGCACGCAGGGGGCCTGCTCGGCCCACCGGAGGAAATCCTCGAACGAGGGACGGTGGGGGATCATCAGATAGCCTTCCCAGAGACCCGCCCCGGCACCCGGCGCCGCCCCGATCGGTCCGCCCTGCGAGGAACCGCGCCCGCCTCGCCACGAGGGCCCGTTGCGATCAGGCGATCTTAGCAACCAAATCCGTGTCCGGCAAGTCGCCCCCGGACCGCGCCTGGCGCGCGACCGGGCCGCGCGGGACCGTCCCAAAGTCCTTGATCATCAAGAATTAACGCGCATCGATCCGACGCCCCGGCGCGGTCCGTTCCCGGCTTTCGGTTGCTTGACACCCCGCGCGACCGAATTACAATAGGTGTTACGGTGCTCCGTGTTCGCACAGCTCGACCAGGATGGTGCTCGCCCAGTCGCCGCGGTGGCGAGATGGAGTTGTCCGCACCCCCTCGGAGTGGCGGAGAGGTGTTATGAAGTGCCAGAAATGTGCCAAGCCGGCCACGTTCCACATCACCGACATCGAGCGGGGCAAGCCGCGTGAGTACCACTTCTGCGACGAGCACGCCCGCCAGCACCTGACCCCGGCCGAGGAGGCCCCCGAGCAGCCTCCGATCAGCGACCTGGCCAAGAAACTGATCGTGAGCGGGCCGGGCGCTGGCCGCGAGCCGTCGGCGGCCGACCGGCAGGCCTGCCCCATCTGCCAGATCACCTTCCTCGAATTCCGCAACACGGGGCGGCTCGGCTGCCCCTATGATTACGAGGTCTTCCGCGACGAGCTGATGCCGCTGCTGGAAAATATCCACGACGAGACCCGCCACTCGGGCAAGGTCCCCAAGCGGGCCCCACGCAACAGCCAGATGCAGACGACGCTGATCCAGCTTCGCAATGACCTGAAGCGCGCCATCGCGGCCGAGGACTACGAGACCGCGGCCCGCGTGCGCGATAAGATCAAGGTGATCGAGCATGAGCAGGGCCGGTGAGCCGGACCAGATCGGAACAAACGAGATTGAAGAATCGGTCGAAACGAGTCGTGGACATCACCCAACTGTCGCGTCGGATGGTCGGCTCATGACGTGTCAGCGCTGCCACGAGGAGGCGTCGGTTCATCTGACCGAGATGGTCGACGGGCAGCGCCGCGAAGTGCATTTGTGCGTCCCCTGCGCCCGCAAGGCGGGCGTGGCGCTGCCCGAGTCGGCGCCGAGCCTGGACTTGGATGCGGTTGTCCAGAACCTAATCGTCACCCACGTCGGCGAGCTGGTGGGTGAGCTGGCCAGCCTAACGTGTCCGGACTGCGGCCTGAAGTTCATGGAATTTCGATCGCGAGGCCGGCTGGGCTGCCCGAACGATTATCGCGTCTTCGCGCGCGGGCTGCTCCCCCTGGTCCAGCAGGCGCACGGCGCGACCCGGCATGTCGGGAAGGTCGCGCGGCGGCGGCTTGACGCGACCGACCGGCTCCGCCTCCGGACCCAGTTGCGCGAGGCCATCGCCCGCGAAGATTATGAGCTGGCGGCGCGACTCCGCGATCAGCTTCGCCTCAAGGACGCCGATGCATGAATATGGACGACCTGACCCGTACCTCCGGCGAGTGGCTTCGCGGCACCGGGCCCGAGAGCGACATCGTCATGTGCTCCCGGATTCGCCTGGCGCGGAACCTGGCCGACTTCCCCTTCACCAACCGCGCCAGCCGCGGCGAGAAGGGCGAGATCGAGAGCCACTTCAAGAACGCGACCGACCGCGCCCACGTGGAGCTGAGCTACCTCGAGCTCAACGGCATGTCCGCGCTCGACCGCCAGTTCCTCCGCGAGCGCCAGTTGATCTCGAACGAGCTGGCCAACGGCGAGGGCCCCCGCGGCGTCGCCATCGGGCCCCAAGAA
>JBKOZB010000232.1:0-5152 GCA_046744225.1 Planctomycetota bacterium
CGGTGCGACCCGACGCGCACAAGCCCCCGGGCGCGGGCGACGGCCTTGGTCTTCTCGGCCTGCTCGTCGTCGGTCGTGGCGCGGCGGCCTTGGGCCTGCTCCAGCTCGCGCGCGGCGTGCGCCGTGTCGATCTGCGCGGCCGGGATCGCGCGGTTGGTCAGGATGGTCACCACGTCGTCGCGGACCTGCGCGAAGCCGCCGTCGACGAAGTAGCGCCGGGTGGCCCCGTCCGACTTCGTCCGGAGCTCGCCGTAGCCGAGCCGGCCGATCAGCGGAGACCGGCCGGGGAGGATGCCGAGCTCGCCATCGTAGAGCGGCATGGCGACGAAATCGACCCGCTCGTCGAACAGGATGCGCTCGGGGGTGACGACCACGCATTGCAGCCGATCGCCGATCTGCTTGCCGGCCTTTCCGGCCTCGACCGTGTCGTGACTCGCCATCGCGGTGCGGGCTCCTCATCGGGTGGCCGGGACAGGTTGCGCCTGGCCCCGGCCACCCAGGTTGTTCACGCCCCTCTCGATCGGATCAGCGCGCCATCCGCTTGGCCTGTTCCTCGGCCTGCTCGACCGCGCCGACGTAGAGGAACGCGCCTTCGGGAAGGTGGTCCCACTTGCCGTCGCAGATCTCCTGGAAGCTGCGGATCGTCTCGGACAGGGGGGTGTACTGGCCCGCCTTGTTGGTGAACGCCTCGGCGACGAAGAACGGCTGCGACAGGAACCGCTCGATCCGGCGGGCGCGGTGGACGACGATCTTGTCCTCTTCCGACAGCTCATCGACGCCCAGGATCGCGATGATGTCGCGCAGCTCGCGGTAGCGCTGGAGGATTGACTGGACGCGGCGGGCGACGTCGTAGTGCTCCTGGCCGACATACTGGGCGTCCAGGATTCGCGAGGTTGAGCCGAGCGGATCGACGGCCGGATAGATCCCCTTCTCGGCGATCGAGCGCTGGAGGACGATGAAGGCGTCGAGGAAGCCGAACGTGGTGGCGGGGGCCGGGTCGGTCAGGTCGTCGGCCGGGACGTAGACGGCCTGCACCGACGTGATCGCGCCCTGGTCGGTCGAGGTGATCCGCTCCTGCAGTGCGCCCATCTCGGTCGCCAGGGTCGGCTGGTAGCCGACGTTCGACGGCATCCGGCCCAGCAGCGCCGAGACCTCCGAGCCGGCCTGGCTGAACCGGAAGATGTTGTCGATGAACAGGAGCGTGTCGGCGCCGGTCGAGTCACGGAACCACTCGGCGTTGGTCAGGGCCGACAGCGCGACCCGTAAACGGGCGCCCGGCGGCTCGTTCATCTGGCCGAAGAACATGACCGTGCTGTCGATGACCGACTTGCCGCTGGAGCCGATCTTGGTCTCCTGCATTTCGAGCCAGAGGTCGTTCCCCTCGCGGGTCCGCTCGCCGACCCCGCCGAAGACGGCGTAGCCGCTGTGCACCTTGGCGATGCGGGCGATCAACTCGGTCAAGATGACCGTCTTGCCCAGCCCGGCGCCGCCGAACAGGCCGATCTTGCCGCCGCGGACGAACGGGGTGAGCAGGTCGACGACCTTGATGCCGGTCTCGAAGATCTCGGTCTTGACCGACAGGTTCTGGAACTTGGGCGGGTCGCGGTGGATCGGCCACCACTCCGAGGTGGGGATCTCGCCCCGGCCGTCGATCGTCAGCCCGAGCAGGTTGAAGACGCGGCCGAGCGTCTCCTTGCCGACCGGCACTCTCACCGGACCGCCGGTATCGAGGACGTTCATCCCCCGCACCAGGCCGTCGGTCGAGCCCAGGGCGACGCACCGGACCCGGTTGCCGCCGAGGTGCTGCTGGACCTCGCCCGTCAAGTGGATCTTGACCCCTTTCTCATCGGTGTCGATCACCAGGGCGTTGTAGATGTCGGGCAGGTGCCCCTCGTCGAACTCGGCGTCGAAGGTCGAGCCGATCACCTGGGCAATCCGTCCGGTCGCGGTCGCGGTGGCCATGGGCAAATCCTTCTCGGGAGGAAAATACAGGATTCAAAGGCACAAAGGACACAAAGGGGAATAGAGAGTTCTCGAATTTCGAATTTGAAACTTCAATTTCTTCTTTGTATCCATGGAGCCTTTGGAGTGAGTCATCTTCATTCGAGCGCCGCGGCGCCGCCGACGATCTCGGCCAGCTCGCGGGTGATCTGGGACTGGCGGGCCCGGTTGTAGAGCCGGGTCAGGTTCTTGATCATGTCGTCGGCGTTCTCGGTCGCGCCCCGCATGGCGATCATCCGGGCGATCTGCTCGCTGACGGCGGCGTCGAGGAAGCACTTGAAGAGGCGGACCTTGAACGAGACGGGGACGATCTCCTCCAGGATGCTCTTCGGGTCGGGGAGGAACTCGTAGGGGACGCGCGCGCCGGTCGTCGTCGGGGCGCCGACCTCCGGCGTCCCCTTCGGCTTGGCCTGGAGGACCGATGGGCCCGTGTCGCCGTCCTGCGCGACCTTCATCGGCAGGAGGGTCTGGATCACCGCCTCCTGCCGCGCCGTGTTGATGAACCGCGTGTAGGCGACGTCGAGCCGGTCGATCTCGCCCCGGACGAACAGGCCGATGTAGCGGTTGGCCAGCGTCTCGACCTCGTCGAACTGGGGCCGGTCCTCGAACTGGGTGAAGGTGGCGTCGGTCGGGATGCCGCGGAACCGAAAATAGTTGATCCCGCGCTTGCCGGCCACCTCGAGGATCGTGGGGAACCCCTCGACCTCGTGGTCCTGGAGTGTTCGGGTCGCGACGCGGAGGACGTTGCCGTTGTAGCCGCCGGCCAGCCCCCGGTTGCTCGTCAGGACCAAAAGGAGCGAGTGGCGGACCGTTTCGCGCGACTCCAAAAGCGGGTGAAAGACGTCGAGCGAGGTGGCACCCAGATCGGCGACCAGCTCGGCAATCTTGCGCGTGTAGGCTTCCGCCTCGGTCGCGCGATCGAGCGCCTTTTTGAACCGGGCGGTCGCGATCAGCTCCATCGTCCGGGTGATCTTACGGATATTCTGCACCGCCTTGCGGCGCATGACGATCGCTCGGGCCTTGGCCATCGGTGCGTCTCGCAGAAAGAGGAATCATCCACCGATGTCGCAGATTGACACAGTTTAATAAGCGAAATTATCTAATTTATCGGTGTTCATCCGGGACATCGGTGGATCGGTTGCTTCAGACCCCGGCGGCCGCCAGCGCGGGGGCCGCGGCCGGCGCCGCGTGGGGGCGATACTGCTTCTTGAAGTCAGTCAGGGCGACCTTCAGGTCGGCCAGGATGGCATCCGTGAGCTTCTTCTCCTGACGCAGGCGGTCAGGGACCGACGCGCGGTGCTCGTGCATGAACCGGAGGAACTCGGCCTCCCACTTCGAGACTTCCTTGAGCGGCACGTCGTCGAGATAGCCCTCGGAGCCGGCGTAGAGGCTCATGACCTGGTCCTCGACGGCCATCGGCTGGTACTGAGGCTGCTTGAGCAATTCGACCATCCGGTAGCCACGGTCGAGCTGGAGCTGGGTGGCCTTGTCGAGCTCGGTGCCGAGCTGGGAGAAGGCTTCCAGCTCGCGGAAGGCGGCGAGGTCGAGCCGTAAGCTGCCGGCCACCTTCTTCATGGCCGGGACCTGCGCCTTGCCGCCGACGCGCGAGACGCTGATGCCGACGTCAACGGCCGGGCGGACGCCCGCGAAGAAGAGGTCGGGCACGAGGTAGATCTGGCCGTCGGTGATCGAGATCACGTTCGTTGGGATGTAGGCCGAGACCTCGCCCTCGAGCGTCTCGATCAAGGGGAGCGCCGTGAGGGAGCCGCCCGAGGTGGTCGTCTTGACGATCTTGTGCCCCTGCGGGTAGTGCTCCTTAAGGTCGTGCTTGGCCTCCTCCAGGCCGGGGATGCCGATGTAGACCTTGTGGTTGACGCCCCAGTGTTCGGTGACGGTCTCGGTGTCGGTCGGGGCCGACGCGGGGACGATCACGTACTTGTTGGCCAGCTTGGCCGAGCGCTCGAGCAGTCGGGCGTGGGCGTAGAAGATGTCCCCGGGGTACGCCTCGCGGCCGGGGGGCCGGCGGAGCAGGAGCGACAGTTCGCGGTAGGAGACGGCCTGCTTCGACAGGTCGTCGTAGATGCAGAGCGTGGCCCCGCCCTTCTCGTACATGAAGTACTCGGCCATCGCGCAGCCGGCGTACGGGGCGATGAACTGGAGCGGCGCCGGGTCGCTGGCGCCGGCCGCGACGACGATCGTGTAGTCCATAGCGCCGTGGCGGCGGAGGACATCGACGATGCCGGCCGTCGTCGATTCCTTCTGGGCGACGGCGACGTAGACGCAGATGACACCCTGACCCTTCTGGTTCAGGATCGTGTCGATGGCGATCGCGGTCTTGCCCGTCTTGCGGTCGCCGATGATCAGCTCGCGCTGGCCGCGGCCGATCGGCGTCATGGCGTCGATCGCCTTGACGCCGGTCTGCATCGGCTCATCGACCGGCTGCCGTTCGGCGATGCCGGGGGCGGTGGACTCGACCAGCCAGCTGTGCTCGGTGAGGATCGGCCCCTTGTTGTCGATCGGCTCGCCCAGCGGGTTGACCACCCGCCCGATCAGGGCCTCGCCGACGGGGACGCGGAGGAGCTGGCCGGTCGCGGTGACGGTCTCCCCCTCGTGGATGGTCGTGTAATCGCCCAGGATGATGACGCCGACCGACTCCTCTTCGAGGTTGAGGGCCATGGCCTTCACCCCGTTCTCGAAGGCGACCATCTCGCCGGTCATCACGCCCGAGAGGCCGTGGATCCGCGCGATGCCGTCGCCCACCTCGAGCACGCGCCCGACCTCGGTCCGGGTGACCTCGGACTGGAACTGCTCGATCTCACGCTGAATGACTGAAGTGATCTCGTCGGCTTTGAATTTCATGCGTCTTCCCTTCGATCAGGCGATGGCGAAGCTGTTCGAGATGGTTCCGCACCGAGGCGTCGTAGACGTCATCGCCGACCTGGACGACCAGGCCCCCGATCAGGGTCGGATCCACCACGACGTTCAGGATCGGGGTCGCGGCGAGCATTTTGCCGAGCCGGTCGCGGAGCGCGGCCTGCTGCTGGTCGTCGAGCGGGACGGCCGTGCGGACATGGACCGGGCGGCGGTTCTGCCGCCGGTTCCAGATGGCTCGCGCAGCCCGGGCGACCGGCCGGAGCGAGCCGAGCCGGCC
>JBKOZB010000203.1:0-4559 GCA_046744225.1 Planctomycetota bacterium
GTGAACCGGCGAGCGAACGGCCCATGGTCCACGACGAAGCACTCTTCCGCGTCTGGATCGAGACCGTCAAGGACTTCGCCATCTTCCTGGTGGCTCCTGACGGGAAGGTGGCCAGCTGGAATGTGGGGGCGGAACGCATCCTGGGCTATCGCGAAGAGGAGATCCTCGGCCAGTCCTTCGCCTGCATCTTCACGCCCGAGGACCAGAAGGATGGCGTGCCCGTGCAGGAAATCCAGGTGGCTCGGGCCGAAGAGCATGGCTGGGACGATCGCTGGCTTGTCCGGAAGGATGGCTCCCGCTTCTGGGCCAGCGGGCTGCTGACGCCCCTGCGGGCCGAGGACGGGACGCCTAGCGGCTTCGTCAAAGTCCTCCGTGACAACACCGAACGCAAGATGTTGGAGGACGAGCTTCGCAGACGCGCTGAGGAACTCATGGAGGCCGATCGCCGTAAGAACGAGTTCCTCGCGATGCTCTCGCACGAACTCCGCAACCCGCTTGCCCCCATCCTCAACTCGCTCTACGTCCTGCTGCAGAGCGAGACTGACGATCCGGTCATCCTCCAATCCCGGTCGATAATCGAGCGGCAGATCGTCCACCTGAAGCAACTGGTCGATGACCTGATGGACGTGGCCCGCGTTACCAGCGGCAAGATCCAGCTTCGCAAAGAGCGGGTGCAGCTCGGCGACATTGTGGCCCGAGCGGTCGAGAACGTTAACCCGAAGATCGTTGAACGCCAGCATACGCTCACGACCTTGTTCGCCTCCGAGCCGATCTGGCTGGACGCCGACCCGACCCGGCTGGAGCAGATCTTCACGAACCTGCTGACCAATGCCGCGAAGTACACGGAGCAGGGCGGCCACATCTGGCTGACCACCCAGCGGGTGGACGACGAGGCCGAGATCCGGGTGCAGGACGACGGCATCGGGATCGATCCGGGGCTCTTGCCGCGCATCTTCGACCTGTTCACCCAGGCGGATAACTCGCTGGACCGGACACAAGGCGGCCTGGGAATCGGGCTGACGCTGACCCGCACGCTGGTCGAGATGCACGGCGGGACGATCGTGGCCCTCAGCGAGGGCGCGGGCAAGGGCAGCGAGTTCGTGGTCCGCTTGCCGCTCGCAAGCGTGCCGGCTCTCGAACCGGCTGCGAACGGTAACAAAGACGCGGCCGAGGGCGGCCATCGGACGCTTCGGGTGCTGGTCGTCGACGATAACGTGGACGCGGCCCGCAGTCTGAGCCTCTTCCTCAAGCGGGCCGGGAACGAGACCGAGGTCGCTCATGATGGGGCAACCGCCCTGGACGCGGCCGGATCATTTCAACCGGACGTGGTCCTGCTCGACATCGGCCTGCCGGGCATGAATGGGTATGAAGTGGCCCGCTCGATGCGGGAGAAGACCGCCGCCACGCTGGTCGCGATCTCGGGGTACACGAAGGAAGAGGACACTCAGGGGGCCGTCTTCGATCGCTACCTCGTCAAGCCGGTCCCCCCCGACGATCTCCTCCTCATCCTCGCCAGCTTGGGTGGGTGATCCGGCGCGCCAGCGAGGCTCGTTTCCTCCCCGCCGTTTCCGACCGGATACGAGTTGAGCAGTTGCGGCTGAAATTATCTCAAGCCGATGGACAACTTGCCTCGATTTTTCTCTTGACGTGCGCCCCCATCCTCGCTCATGATCGGGTTAAGGGATCAACTTACGATGGGTTGATGCACGATGAGTTAGGGCGGCTCCTCCCGGCGACAAGTTCGACGGGATGGAGCCGTTATTGTGCGCCGCGGTCGTGTTGGCTACCCACGAGCAAGGCCGATTGGTTCTGGTTCTCGACGGGCTGGACCTACCGGCCTTCGCTCGAACGATCAGGGAGGACTCGCCTGGGGTCAGCAACTGCGTCGGCCAAGCGAGGTCGATGGCCGGTGGTCTTTTGACCCCCACCGGTGAAAAAGCCGGGTTTCTCGGCCATTTTTTTCCGAGTGTTTGACAAAAGACTTCCGTCCCTTTACTTGTTGAGATCAATGGGAAAGAGTTCGGATTCTCCTGGACTCCAATGAGGATACTCCCCGTGGATAGGCCCAACGTGACGGTGGAGGGTAACGAGGCGGCCGCCTCGGTCGCCTACCAGCTCAGCGAGGTGATCGCGATCTACCCGATCACCCCGGCCTCGCCGATGGGCGAGATGGCGGATGCCTGGGCGGCCGCCGGCAAGCCGAATCTCTTCGGCACAGTGCCCGAGGTCATCGAGATGCAGAGCGAGGCCGGCGCGGCGGGCACCGTCCACGGCGCCTTGCAGGCCGGCGCCCTGTCGACGACGTTCACCTCGTCGCAGGGCCTGCTCCTGATGCTCCCCAATATGTTCAAGATCGCCGGCGAGTTGACCCCGACGGTCTTCCACATCGCCGCGCGGGCGCTGGCGACCCACGCCCTGTCGATTTTCGGCGATCAGAGCGACGTGATGGCGGCCCGGTCCACCGGCTGGGCGATGCTCGCCTCCCACTCGGTCCAGGAGGCGCAGGACCTCGCCCTGATCGCGCACGCCACGACCCTGGAGTCGCGGGTCCCGTTCCTCCATTTCTTCGACGGGTTCCGCACCTCGCACGAGGTCAACAAGATCGAGCAACTCACCGTCGACGACATCCGGGCGATGTTCGACGAGGCCTGGGTGCGGGACCATCGTGACCGCGCTATGTCACCCGACCGCCCGGTCCTGCGCGGCTCGGCGCAGAACCCGGATGTCTTCTTCCAGGCCCGCGAGGCGGCCAATCCGTTCTACCTGGCCCTGCCCGGACTCGTGCAGAAGACGATGGACCGGTTCGCCGCCCGGATCGGCCGGCAATACCACCTGTTCGACTACGTCGGGGACCCGGACGCCGAGCGGGTGGTCGTGGCCATCGGCTCGGGCACCGGGGCGATCGAGGAGGCGGTCGAGGTCCTGAGGGAGCGGGGCGAGAAGGTCGGGCTGGTCAAGGTCCGGCTGTTCCGGCCGTTCGACACCGCGGCGTTCGTCGCGGCGCTGCCGAAGACGACGCGGAGCATCGCGGCCCTCGACCGCTGCAAGGAGCCCGGCGCCCTCGGCGAGCCGCTCTACCAGGACGTGATCACCGCATTGGTGGAAGCCTGGCCGGCCCGCGGCGACGGGGCGATGCCCCGGGTGATCGGCGGCCGCTACGGCCTCTCGTCCAAGGAATTCACCCCGGCCATGGCCGCGGCGATCTTCGAGGAGCTGGCCAAACCCGACCCGAAGCGCCACTTCACCGTCGGCATCATCGACGACATCACGCACCTGAGCCTGAAGTACGACCCCGAGTTCGTCACCGAAGGCGACGACGTCGTCCGCGCCGTGTTCTTCGGGCTCGGCAGCGACGGCACGGTCGGGGCCAACAAGAACTCGGTCAAGATCATCGGCGAGAGCACGCCGCTGCACGCCCAGGGCTACTTCGTCTACGACTCGAAGAAGTCGGGCGCGACGACCGTCTCGCACCTCCGGTTCGGCCCACGGCCGATCAACTCGTCGTACACGGTCCAGAAGGCCAACTTCGTGGCCTGCCACCAGTTCGGCTTCCTGGAGCGGAACGACGTGCTGGGCGTGGCCGAGACCGGGGCGACGTTCCTGCTGAACAGCCCCTACGGCCCGGACGAGGTCTGGGACCACCTGACGGCCGAGGCCCAGGAGCAGATCATCCGCAAGAAGCTGCGGTTCTTCGTGGTCGACGCCCTGCGGGTGGCGCACGAGGCCGAGCTGGGCGGCCGGATCAACACGGTCATGCAGACCTGCTTCTTCGCGCTGGCGAACATCCTGCCCCGCGAGGAGGCGATCGCCAAGATCAAGGGCACGATCAAGAAGACGTACGGCAAGCGGGGCGAGACCGTGCTGAAGCGGAATTTCGCCGCCGTCGATGGCGCCCTCGGCTCGCTGCACGAGGTCCAGGTCCCCGCCGAGGTGACCGGGACGCCCACCTGGCGGCTGCCGCTCTCCGAAGGCACGCCCGATTTCGTCAAGCGGGTCACGGCGATGATGATCGAGGGCAAGGGCGACCTGCTCCCGGTCAGCGCCCTGCCGGTCGACGGCACCTTCCCGACGGCCACGACCCGCTACGAGAAGCGGAGCATCGCCCAGGAGATCCCGATCTGGGATCCTGCCATCTGCATCCAGTGCGGCCTCTGCGCGCTGGTCTGCCCGCACGCCACCATCCGGTCAAAGGCCTTCGATCCCGCGGCCCTGGCCGGCGCCCCCGAGGGATTCCAATCGGTCGGGTGGACCGGCAAGGAGCTGCCCGGCCACCGCATGGTCATCCAGATCGCGCCTGACGACTGCACCGGCTGCGGCATCTGCGTCGATATGTGCCCGGCCGTCAGCAAGGAGGTGGCCAAGCACAAGGCGATCAACATGGAGCCCAAGCTCGAGCACCTGGAGCGCGAGCGGGCGAACTGGGATTTCTTCCTCGGCATCCCCGATCTCGACCGCAACAAGCCCAAGATCGACACGGTCAAGGGCTCGCAGCTCCTCTTGCCGCTGTTCGAGTTCTCCGGCGCGTGCGCCGGGTGCGGCGAGACCCCGTATCTGAAGCT
>JBKOZB010000061.1:0-4432 GCA_046744225.1 Planctomycetota bacterium
CCGTTACAGTAGAGCGAGGCGGGCGCGGGTCTTCTCTGAATGGTCGCCGCCGCGGGGACTCGACCGCGGCGGCGCTTTTCTGCGCCGGGAACTGTGGCTGATGTCCGTGCTCACTTCGACCATGACCGACCTGGCGTACCAGCAGTGCATCCACCCGGCGTGCAGGGCGACGTTCGCGGTGGGGCAGACGCACTTCGCCTGCCCGGCCTGCAGCGACCTGCTCGACGTGGTGTACGACTGGGATCGCCTCCCCGTCCCGCGCCGGCTGAGCGAGTTCGAGGCCAAGCGGGCCGACCGGCTCAACCCGCTCAACTTCTCGGGTGTCTGGCGGTTCCGCGAGCTTTTGCCGTTCGCACCGCCGGAGATGGTGGTCACGATCGGCGAGGGGCAGACGCTCCTGCAAGCGGCGGACAAGGTCGGGCAATACGTCGGCCTGAATCCCGGCGGCCTGATGCTCCAGTACGAGGGGATGAACCCGTCGGGGAGCTTCAAGGACAACGGGATGACCGCCGCGTTCACGCACGCGCGCATGGTTGGAGCGCGACGGGTGGCCTGCGCCAGCACGGGGAACACGTCGGCGGCCCTCGCCGTGTATTGCTCGGCGACCGACTTGGGCTTCAAGGCAATCATCTTCATCGGTTCGGGAAAGATCGCTTACGGCAAGCTCGCCCAGGCGCTCGACCACGGCGCCTTGACGATCCAGATCGTCGGCGATTTCGACGACGCGATGCAGCGCGTCCGCCAGGTGTCCGACCGGCTCAATATCTACCTGATGAACTCGGTCAACCCGTTCCGGCTCGAAGGGCAGAAGACGATCATGTTCCGGGTCCTCGAAGGGCTCGGCTGGGAGGTCCCCGACTGGATTGTCGTGCCGGGCGGCAACTTGGGCAATTCGAGCGCCTTCGGCAAGGCATTCATCGAGCTGAAGCACCTGGGATTGATCGACCACGTCCCTCGGCTGGCCGTGATCAACGCGCACGGGGCCCGGACACTCGAGCAACTGGTCGGGACACATGGCCTCCTCTGGAACGATGGCCTCCCCGACATGGACCGGGCGCAGGCCTATTATGACCGGCTCGACGCCGAGAACTTGAAGGCCTCGACGATCGCCTCGGCGATCGAGATCAACCGGCCGGTGAACTTAAAAAAGTGCTTGCGGGCCCTGGACTTCTGCAACGGGGTGGTGCGCCAGGTGAGCGACCAGGAGATCATGGACGCCAAGGCGCGGGTCGGCACGGGGGGTCTGGGGTGCGAGCCCGCCAGCGCCGCGAGCGTCGCGGGGGTCAAGCGGCTCCGTGAGGAGGGAGTCATCGCGCCTTCGGACCGGGTCGTCTGCATCCTGACCGGCCATCAGCTCAAGGACCCGACGGCGACGGTCGCCTATCACGGGACCGATCAGGAGAACTTCGAGAAGGTGCTCGGAAGCCGCGGCGTCCGCCGCGCCGGGTTCGCTAACCGGCCGGTCGCCGTCGCCAACGACCTCGACGACATTATCCGGACGATCGCGCTCTATTCCGAATCGTCGTCGTCCGCGCCGGCCGAGCCCGGCGCCTGACCGCGCGGGATCAGGGGTACAGCTCCGGCTCGGTCTCGTCCTCAAACCAGGTCGCCAGCGAGGTTTGAAAGCCGGGGAGGACCGCGCCACCGTCGAGCGTATCGCCGCGCTGAAGGACGCGGATCGTCGTCGCCGACTCGTAGACGTGCACCTGCTCCAGGAGCGGGTAGACGACCCAGACCAGCCGCACGCCCGTCCGGAAGTAATCGAGGATCTTGGTCAGGACCTCGTTGGCGCCGTTGCTGGGGCTGACGACTTCGACAGCCAAGTCGGGCACGACATCCCAGGCCGGAGTGCGGGGCACGGGCCGGTTCCGGGGCCAGCGGTCGTACGAGACGAAGGCCAGGTCAGGGCGGCGCTGGAGGTCAGCGGCCTGGTCGATGCGGAAGAGCATCTCACCGGCCACGCGGCCGAGTCGATTGGCCCTCGCGTAGCTTGACAGGAACTCCGCGAGGATCGTGGCGACCCAGCTCTCAAAGGCTCCCATGGGGGGCAACTCCACGCGCCGGCCGTTAACGATCTCGAAAAACTTCTCGGGCATCGCCGCCGTCTCGGGCGGGAGCTTCATCGATTCGGCCATGTTCGGGCTCCTCGGCGTCGAATCAGACCGGGACTCGCTCCGTCCGCCTCCATCTTACCAGCGCGGGCGAGTGGATCGAATCTCGCTTCCGACCGATCCGAGGTGGCATCAAGGCGGCCCAGGGCTTATCATTGGTTCAGGGAATCGGGCGATCGTCGGACCGAACCAGGGGTCGAGCGACGGGGGTGCGTGGCCCGTGTCATCACCAGTGCTGAGCGTCGCGATTCATGGGGCGACCGGGCGGATGGGAACCCGGCTGATCCAGTTGATCGAGGCTGACCCTGCGCTCCGGCTCGGGGCGGCGCTCGACCGGGCGGACCATCCCCGGCTCGGCGAGGATGCGGGCGCGCTTGCGGGGGTCGGACCGCTGGGCGTGCCGCTGGCGAGCGGATTTGACGATCGCCCGGTCGATGTCGTGATCGACTTCTCTCTCCCGGCCGGGACGCTGGCGCTGCTGCCGGCCTGCGTCGAGCGGCGGCTGCCGCTGGTCGTCGGCACGACCGGGTTCGAGCCCGAGCAACGCGGGAGGGTGGATGAGGCGGCGCGGACGATCCCGCTCTTGATCTCGCCCAACCTGAGCCGGGCGGTCAACCTGCTGATGCGGCTGGCGGGCGAGGCCGCGCGGGCTTTGGGCGACTCGGCCGACATCGAGATCGTCGAGCGGCACCACCACTTCAAGAAAGACGCGCCGAGCGGCACGGCGCTGCGGCTGGCCGAGATCGTCGGGGAGGCGATCGGCTCGGACCGGTTCGTCCACGGCCGGCACGGCGTGGTGGGCGAGCGCCCTCGGGGCGAGATCGGGCTGCACGCCTTGCGGACCGGCGACAACCCCGGCGAGCATACGATCATCTTCGGCCTGATGGGTGAGTGCTTGGAGCTGTCGCACCGGGCCCTGAACCGCGACGGCTTCGCGCGGGGGGCGCTCGATGCCGCCAAGTTCCTGGCCGGCAAGCCGCCCCGGCTCTACACCATGAACGACCTGCTCGGCTGAGCGAACGGGACGGAACGAATCAACGGGGGGAGGCCCGCGCGATCATGGCTGTCTGCGAGCAAGGCTACCTGTGCGAGGTCTGCGGCGGCGACGTCGCCGAGATCACCGATTCGGATCTCTATTTGCGATACGTGCTGGGCGAGGTCGACCCGGAGACGCTCCACGTCCGCCCCGAGCGGCACATCCGTTGCAACGCGGTGTTGGCGCAGTTCATCGTGACCGAAGGATTCGAGCCGGTGGTGGTCGAGGGGCCGTTCGGCAAGGCAGGGCTCGATCCGACGTTCGTCACGGCGGAAGAAGCGCGCGTGACGCGGGGCTATCTCCGGCTCCGCGAGCTGCTCCACCTGGAGCTGCCGATCACCGAGTATCCCTTGCCCGAGGTCCGTTCGCGCTGGCAGGACGCGCCGGCCGGTGGGGCCGCACAGGGACTGAACGAGTGAGCAACATGTTCAAGGTTGCCCCCCCCAAACCCGGCCGGCCCTCTCTCCCTGGCCGCCCGCGCCGCCTTCTCTTCCTGGATGACGACCCTGCCCGTGCCGAGATCTTCCTGGCGGAAAACCCGGAAGCGGTCTGGGTGCAGACGGCCCAGGAGTGCCTCACGCGGCTGGCGGAGCCTTGGGACGAGGTCCACCTCGACCACGACCTCGGCGGCGAGCATTACGTGGACCTGAGCCGCGAGGACTGCGGGATGGAGGTCGTTCGCTGGCTCTGCTTGGAGCCCCGGCCCCACCTGGAACGGACGCAGTTCTACATCCACAGCCATAACGCCGGTGCCGCTTCCGCGATGGTCATGCAGATGTACGTGTCGGGGTACAAGGTCGAGGGCCGTCCCTTCGGCGCCCCGCCCTCCCCGCCCGACTTGGCCCAGGAATCGTGGGACCAGCGGTCGCGCCTGAGGGACTGGCTCGAACGGCTCCGCGCGCTGTTCCTGCACCTTGCGGGCTGCCCCGAGGCGCTCCCGACGCCCGACGCCGGCCGGGACCGCACGGACGCCGAGGCTAAGCCGCCGGGTTCGGATTTTTGAACCGGACCGGACGCTTGCGTCCTACGATGGAGGATCCCCTTCACCGCGCCGAGATCGGAGGCCCGCCGCCCGGATTGCAAACTCCCCGCATGGGTCGGTATCTTAAGCCCATGGCGACGGCGGGAGCGGGCCCGGCCTCGTCCGACCTGGCAATCCCCGCAGCGGATGGAGGCTTGCGATGCGTACGATCATCACCGGCGGGGCGGGGTTCATCGGCTCGCACCTCTGCGAGCGGTTCCTGGCCGAGGGGCACGAGGTCCTCTGCGTCGATAACCTGCTGAC
>JBKOZB010000006.1:0-6355 GCA_046744225.1 Planctomycetota bacterium
CCCGCACGGCACCCAGACGATCGCCGGCGATGCCTACGGCAGCCGCGCGTTCGCGGACCCCAACCTTCAGAGGATGGCCGGCGGGGTCAATCCGCCGAGCTTCGGGGTCGACAAGTCGATCACACTCGCCTTCGCCCCGGACGGCCCGAACGGCTCGAGCTCGCCCGGCACGCCCGTCATCGTCGCGGGGATTCCCGCCGACAAGTCGGTCGCCGGAACGGGGACGATCGACGGGTTCACCGTCTCGACCAACAACGGCCTCAACAACGGCCTGGCTTACAACTACGGCCAGCAACTGCCCAACAATACCGGGAACCTGGCCTTCGATCCGTCGTCGGCCCATCCCGGCTTCGAGTTCGCGATCAAGAACTTCAGCAAGATCCCGGGCCTCGACCCGACCAAGGGATTCTGGATCGAGGCGTACGCCGGCTCGGCCCAGGACGGCGCCGTGGGGGAGACACAGTTGCCGTTCTACCGTGTCCCGGGCATCGCGAGTCAGAGCCAGAGCCTCAACACCCCCGGCCAGAGCCTCAACACCCCCAGCCAGAGCCTCGACACTCCCGGCCAGAGCCTCGACACCCCCGAGCCGACCACCCTCGTGGCGTGGACAGTCCTCGTCGGAGGGGCGATCTGGCAGCTGCGTCGGCGGCGCGCCAAAAACTGAGGCTCGTTCGATCACTTCGTGATCCATCGGAGCATTCCTGCGCAAGACGGTCACCCATTCCGGGGTGGCCGTCTTATGCATCGGCCTTCTCCGGTTTCCAAGTCCGGCCCATTTTCCCATTCCTTCGCACTCTCCCTCGCGCATCCTTCACGCCCTGATTCTCCTCCGCAGACCTCCGGGCCGATCGGGCCCCGGCGGCCGGTTCCGAAAGGAGTTCGGAGTGACTTCGGCGGGAGGGTTGCGGAACCGGAGCCGGGCGGCTAATCTGCGCGAGGATTTCCGGTCGCGCAGATGTCTCGAGGGGAGGGGGACACGATGTGCCCGCGCTGGCCCATGGGGGGCGATCGTCCTGGCGCTCCTGGCTTCGGCGGCTGGCCCAGCGTCCAAGAAGGGCCGTGCGCCCGGGCGGACCGATCGCGAGGCGAAGCACGAGGCCAAGCCGGAAGAAGTGGCTGGTCTTCTCTCGCCCGTGGAACTACAAGATCGAGCGGGTTGGCTCGATGTATCGCGCCCATCTCACCCAGGATAGGGCGATCCACCGGCGCAGCGAGAGACAGGCCTTGCAACGCAAGGCGCATCGGCTCGACTACGAGGTCAAGGACAAGGCGCCCTTTGACGTCTTCTATTATCTACCGCAGGTGCTCCCGTTCCGGCTCGTGCCGGTGAAGCTCCCCAAACCCGAGGGCGAGGCGGACCAGGAAAGACCTTCCGGCGTGCGGCGCACGCCCGATAGGAACGGGCGAACGTCGGACGTCAGAAGGATTTCGCCCTGGTCTTCGCGGGGGGCTCTTCGTCCTCGAACGGGAGCTTGGCGTTGGGGTCGGCGTCGAGCGAGACGCCGTGGGCGACCTCGGCGGCCTTGATGTAGACGTCCATCTGCTGGCCGACGTAGACGCGGACCGGGCGCTGGTCGGGCAGGGCGTAGATGACCTGGAGGACGCGGGTGTCGACGCGCTCGGAGTTGTCGCCGGTCAGGCTCTTCTTGGGGATGACGTAGGGCTCGACCTTGACGAACTCGAGCGGGAAGAGGACGTGTGGTCGCCCCTTGAGCGTGGCGATGGCCCGGGCCCCCGGCTCGAAATAGGGCACGTCGTTCTCGTCGATATCAACCCGGACGTGGAGCCGGTTGACGTCGCCCAGGATGATCATCGGCTCGCGCCAGGCCAGCGCGGCGAACTGGCCGGGGCGGACGTTGACCTGGAGCACCTCGCCGTCGGCCAGGGCGCGGACGGTCAGGCGATCGAGGGCGATCTTGGTGCTCTCGACCTGGCTCTCGGCCTGGAGGACCGAAGCCTTGGCCACCTCGATGTCCTCCTTCCAGGAGCCGGCCTTGATCCGTGCGAGCTCGGCGGTGGCTTTGCTCAGGGCGGCCCTGGCCGAGTAGTAGGCGAAGCGGTCCTTGTCGTAGTCGCTGGCCGGGGCCATCTGTTTCTGGTAGAGCTTCTCGGTACGCGCCATGGCCGCCTCGGCGTCGGCGACCTTAGCCTTCGCCTCATCGACGGCCGCCTGGGCCGGCGGGATGTCCTCGGGCCGGGGAGCGGCCTCCAGCTTATGGAGCTGCGTCTGGGCCGCCACGAGCATCGCCTCGCGCACCTTCAGCTCGGCTTGCAGCTCGCGGTCATCGAGCTTGAAGAGCGGGTCCCCCTTCTTGACGTAGTCGCCGATCTTGACGAAGACCTCCCAGACGACCCCCGGGACGGGCGACCCGATCGGGATATTCTCCTTCCGCGCCTCGATCAGCCCGGCGCCCGCGATCGACTTGACCTTCGCCGGCCGGACCGGCGGATCGACGACCGGCCGGGATGGCGGCGGCGTCTGCCGCGCCTGGACGACCGTGTAGACCGCGAAGGTCACTCCCAGCACCGCGACCAGGGGCAACACGTACTTCGTGAGCATGCTCTCCATCCCTTCAAGGAGGGGAAAACGGGTCGGAGACCCAGGAATTGTTTTCATTTAAATTCATCGGTCTGGGCCGGCCGTCACTCAGGCGGCCTCGGCCCCGGCGCGGTCCTCGACCTCGATGATCCGGCCGTCGTCCATGTGGGCGATCCGGTCGCCGAAGTGGAAGACGCGGTTGTCGTGAGTGACGACGACGACCGCGCGGTCGGGTCGGACGGCGGCCGCGCGCAGGAGCTCCATAACGGTCAGGCCGGTCTCGTGGTCGAGCGCGGCGGTCGGCTCGTCTGCGACGAGCAGGCTGGGCTCGTGGACTAGGGCCCGCGCGATCGCCACGCGCTGTTGCTGGCCGCCGGAGAGCTGCGACGGCAGGCTCTCGGTCTTCTCGCTCATGCCGAGCGACCCCAGGATGTCGCGGGCGCGGCCGACCGCCTTCTGGCGCGACCAGCCGGCGATCACCAGCGGGATCGCCGTGTTCTCGGCCGCCGTCAGGGCCGGCAGCAGGTTATACTGCTGGAAGACGAACCCGATGTTCCGGGCGCGGAACTGGGTCTTGGCGCGGTCGCCCATCGCTGTGACGTCGTGGCCGAAGATCGTCACCTGCCCCTCGTCGCAGTCGAGGATGCCGGCGATGACCGACAGGAGCGTCGTCTTGCCACAGCCGGAGGGCCCGACGATCAGCGACATCTGCCCCTTGAAGACGTCCCAGTCCACCCCGCGGAGTGCCTGGACTTTGCGGTCGCCGGTGCCGAAACTCTTGGTCACGCCTTGGATGTGGACGGCCACGGCGTCGGCGTTCCTGACGGGTTTGCGGGACTGGGCCGTTTCCGGCGCGATCGGATGCATGGCGATTCCGCTCTCCTGTCTCGGGCCTTCGATTCGAAGCCTCGGGCCGCGATCGATCTGATCCCCTCGCGTCAGCCGCGGAAGACCACGGCCGGCTCGAGCACCACCACCCGCCGGACGCTCAGGATGCTGGCCAGGATACAGATCAACACGACGGCCCCGCCGGTGATCGGCAGGAGCTGCCAGGGGGTGTAGTAGGCCAGTTCCGTCCCTCCTGCTTTCAGGCCGAACCCGGCGGCCAGCCCCACCCCCAGGCCGTAGCCGAGCAGGCCGACGACCGTCGCCTGGAGCAAGATCATCGCCACGATCCGGCCGTTGGTCGCCCCCATCGCCTTGAGCGCCCCGAACTGCTTGAGGTTCTCGATCGTGAAGTTGTAAAACGTCTGCCCCGCGATCGCCGTCCCGACCAGGAAGCCGAGCATCGCCGTGATGCCGAAGTTGATCGGGATGCCGGTGTACTTCAGGTAATAATCGATCGTGTCGTCGATGAACTCCTTGCTCGTCCGGGCCTTCAGGCCGGTTTGCAACGCAATCGCCTTGGCGACCTCGGCCGGTGTCTTGCCCTGCTCCGTCTTGGCCAAGACGTACGAGAGGACCTTGCGCTCCTGCGGGGCGAACCTCTTGGCGCGGGAGTAGGTGGTGTACACGACTGCGTTCGACTGGAACGTCCGGGTCGCCTCGCAGATTCCAACGATGATCGCGCGGTGGTCATTCATCTCCAGCTCGCGGCCGAGAAACCGCGCGTAAAACGCCTCGCGTGTCATTGACTCCGGCTCCTCCGAGACTTGTCCCCCGGTCACCCGGGCAGAAAACGACCGGACGCCCGACTTGATCTTCTTGCCGAGCCCGGGCGGATTTTGCAGGCTCCAGTCCTCGCCCGGATAAAGTTTGTCCAGCCGGGTGAAATCGACGATCACCGCGTCGGGCTTGCGCAGGTCCTCGAGGGTGCCGACGACCATCCGCCCCGGCGGCGGCGCACCGACCATCGACGAGTCATCCAGGCCCAGCAGGATGACCTGCTCGATCACCTCGAACTTCGTCTCTTGCTTGGTCCCCGGATCGATGCCCAACGAGTTGATCTTGGCGCGGGCGTTCCCCTTGTAGAGCGGGACGGCCCAGCGGACGCCCTCGACGCCCCGGACCCGGTAGAGGCTGTTCTCGATCATCGGCTTGACGTCGTCCACATGCCGGACATTGGCGTCCATGACCCAGAGGTCGGCGCCGGTGATGTCGTAGACCTGCCCGGCGGTCCGGCACATCAGGCCGCAGAAGATCGACCCCTGCTGCGTGATCAGGAGCGAGGCGAAGGTCAGCCCCAGCACGATCCCGCAGAACTTGGCCTTGTCGCCGACCAGCATCTTCAGCGCGATCCAGGACATCATGCCCCTCCTATCGGACGGAAACCGCGGCGTCGGCCGCCGGCCGGCCCGTCTCGTTGAACGGCGGCGCCAGCCCGAGCGCCGCCAGGCAGAAGCTCGCGATGTGATCAGTCAGGAACTCCAGGTCGAGCGCCTGGTACGCCTCGGCCCCGATCAGCCGCTTCGACACCGGTGCCGCCATCTTGTAATGGAGGCACTGGCCGATCACGCTGAAGGCCAGCGCATGAAGCCGCCGCTCCTCGGCCCCGGGGCAGACCTGCCGCAAGATCCCCAGGAGCCGCTCGAACCGGGGCCGGATCGACTCGCGGACCAGGAACTCCAGCGCCGCCGTTGGCTGGAGCATCTCGCGGATCATCAGGGCGTAGTGCCAGCGGTGCGCTTCGGCGTGGAGCGCCAACACGTTGCCCAGGAAGTGCTGGATGTACCGGCGCAATTGCTCGGCGGGCGTCCCCTCCTCGAAGGCCGATTCGGGGACCATCGTCGACCCGCAGCGGTGCGCCTCCAGCAGCGCCGCGCGATAAAGCTGCTCCTTGTCCCCGAAGTGGTAGTTCACCGCCGCCAGGTTCGCGCCCGCCTTCCGGCAGATCGACCGGATCCGCGCCGCGTCGAACCCCTTCTCGGCGAACTCCTCCCCCGCCGCTTCCAGCAACCGCGCTTTCGTCAGGTCCGGTCCAGTCATCATTATCCTCGAGTCCGACTAAAACGCCCGTTTCAAACAAACGTTTTAATCAACTGTATTAATCGGTCGGAAATCGTCAAGAGGTAATCTTAAAATCTTGGCTCAGACCAGGTTCCAGGGTGGTAATTGCCGGTTTCTAGTCGGAAAACCTTGCCTCACAATGGTTTGAACTTCGGGGGGCGGCTGGCCCTGCCGAGAGGCGCAAATTTTAACCTTAAAAGAGACTGCGACGATTTTCCCGAGAGACCACCCTGGAACCCGGTATGAGCCAAAATCTTAAAGTTCCCTCAGTTCTCACGCGGGTGTGGAACGAGAGCGATGCTCGGCCGGATTCGGCGAGATGTCACAAAAAAACTCTTCGCTGGTCCTGGATTTGCGGAATCCTGGATTGTCGCAATATCCACTCTTTTTTCGGGAGGCTGTCATGCCGCGCGGAGACAAGAGCGCCTACACGGACAAGCAGAAGCGCCAGGCCGAGCACATTGAAGAGGGCTATGAAGAGCGGGGCGTCTCGGAGAAGGAGGCCGAACGGCGCGCCTGGGCCACGGTCAACAAGCAATCGGGTGGCGGGAAGAAGTCGGGAAGCGGTCGGAAGAAGAAAGAAAGCAACTCATAACGCGCGGGGGAGCACACCATCCGAGAGGGATGGGATCTCCCGCTCCTGATTACCATCGGACACCCGTTGGGGACATGATGAAGATCCCCAACGGGTGTCCGAGATGAGCCACCCCCGAATTATTTTCGAATTCGCGCGAACAATTTTCGCGGATACACTGTCTATGCTCGCACACGAGGGACGACTCTCATACGGTCGCCCCCGCGCAGACACTCCGCCAGGCGCGTGGCCTGGTGGATACGAGAAACCGGGAGCCTGAACGGCCTCCAAAGAAT
>JBKOZB010000328.1:0-9766 GCA_046744225.1 Planctomycetota bacterium
CGGACGACGGCGCTTGCCCGCGCGCGGGTCCCGATCCCTCGGTTCTTCCGACTCGATCCGCACCTCCATCGCCGGCTTTCTCCGTGTTGCTCCTCTGGGACGTCCTCCGCCTATCCTAGCCGATGACTCTCTCTGGATCACTGCATTTTGGGATCAGACCCGTGGAGGAGCGTGAAATACGAAGACATCTATCTTAAAGACTATATGCGAGTTCCCGAGCTGGAGTCGGGCCTGACGGCCTACTTCCGGTTCTATGACGAGGAGCGCCCCCATCAGTCTCTCGATTACCAGACCCCGAGCGAGGTGTATCGGGCCGGGGCCCGCCGGGGGCTGAACGGGGGAGGACCATAACAAATCCAGGCCGCCCGAGCTGTCCAGTTTTCGGGGTCCACTATAGCGTAAGCCGCCTCGATGGGTATCCACCCCTTTCTGGAATAGTCCGTTTTAGGATGTAAACGCAACGTGGGAAAGCGTTGCGCATCGTAAACGATGATGTCATCTCCGGCCTCTTGGCCGCCAGCATCGACGACATGCCCCCGGCAGATCCCATACTTATCCGGAAGAGCGCTACGCAGGACCTGGCATAGGGCAACCTCGAACTTGTCGCCATAATCGAAATTATGAACGGTAGTGATCTCACTCAGTTTGGCCTCGAACCGTTGTGATAATGTCCTTATATAGTCATGATGCTGGTATATATAAAATGAACTCCGCTTTTTGAAATTACATCTGTTCGAGTGTTTAGCCCTCGGTTCCAGCCAGCAATGGGGTCGCGGGCTCGACCGAAGGGGAGGCAGGCAGCTGATCGAGATTCTCGGCGATGCGGTGGACCAGGGCGGGGATTCCCTGGCCGGTGACGGCGGAGATCGCCAGGACCTCGCGGCCCAGCGCGTCGGCGATCCGGGCTCGGGCCTCGGCCGCTCCGGTCAGGTCCATCTTGGTCACGACCACCAGCTCGGGCCGGTGGACCAGGGCCGGGCTGTAATGCTCCAGCTCCTGGCGGATCGTCCGGTAGTTGGCGACCGGGTCCGAGCCGTCGGCCGGGACGGCATCGACCAGGTGGACGAGCAGCCGGGTCCGCTCGACGTGGCGAAGGAACTCGTGCCCGAGCCCGTGCCCCTCGTGCGCCCCCTCGATCAGGCCGGGGATGTCGGCCACGACGAAGGCGCGGTCGGGCCCCGCCTGGACCGTCCCCAGGTTCGGGTACTTGGTCGTGAAGGGATAATCCGCGATCTCGGGATGGGCGCGGGAGATCCGCGAGAGCAAGGTCGATTTGCCCGCGTTCGGCAGGCCGAGCAGGCCGACGTCGGCGATGACCTTCAGCTCCAGCGTGATCCAGCGCTCCTCGCCGGGCGCCCCCGTCTCGGCGTGGCGCGGGGCGCGGTTGGTGCTCGACTTGAAGTGGGCGTTGCCGTGCCCGCCGCGTCCGCCCCGGGCGACCGTCACCCAGTCGTTGTCCCGCTTCAGGTCGCGGAGGACGTGCCCCCGGTCGCGGTCGCGGATGATCGTGCCGAGAGGGACCTCGATGACCAGGTCGGGCCCGCCCCGGCCGGTGCAGTCAGACCCCTGGCCGTGCTCGCCGCGCTCGGCCCGCCAGTGCCGCTGGTGCGAGAGGTGGGCGAGGTTCGTCAAGCCCTCGACGGCGCGCACGATCACGCTGCCGCCATCACCGCCGTCGCCCCCGTTCGGACCACCGCGCGGCGCATACTTCTCACGGCGGAAGCTGACGATGCCGTTGCCGCCGTCGCCCCCGCGCACGTAGATCGTCACCCGATCGACAAACATGACCGATCCCGTCGGGAGCGCCTGCTGAGGCGGCCCCGTTCCTCTCGATGCCCCGTCAGCTCTGGGCAGCCACTTCCACTTGCACTAGGGGGACGACGTTGATCCGACGGCCTTCCTGGTCGAACTTGACGGTCCCCTCGATCAGCGAATAGATCGTCCAGTCGCGGCCGATCCCGACGTTTTTGCCCGCGTGCCACTTCGTGCCCCTCTGCCGGCAGATGATGCTGCCCGGCTTGGCCAGCTGGCCGCCGAACAGCTTAATGCCCAGCATCTTTGGGTTCGAGTCGCGGCCGTTGCGGCTGGAGCCTTGCCCCTTCTTGTGAGCCATCGCTACGCTGTCCTTCGTCCTCGAAAGTTGTCGCAGAACCGAGCCGGGAACACAAGCTCCGATCTCGGCTCCTTGCCCAAACCAACCATGATAGCGGCGCGGCGCGGGTCGCGGCAAGGCCGGGTCGCGGCCTCGGCCTTGCTCTCTTTGCTCTTGCCGCAGCGTTCCGACCGGCTCACGATAGGGTCGGGGAGGCCGGCGAAGCTAGGGGAGGCGGCGATGGCAATGGGCGACAGCGACAGTCCGAAGGCAGTAGTCCTGTTGAGCGGCGGGCTGGACTCGATGACCGCGCTGGCCGAGGCGAAGGTGGCCGGGTTCGCGGTCCATGCCCTGACGATTCTCTACGGCCAGCGGCACGCCGTCGAGCGCGAGGCCGCGCGCCGGGTGGCGCGGGCGCTGGGGGTCGTCCGGCATGTCGAGCAGGAGATCGACCTCCGCACCTTCGGCGGCAGCGCCCTGACGGCCAAGATCGACGTGCCCAAGGACCGCCCGGCCGAGACGATCGCGCAGGGCATCCCGATCACCTACGTCCCGGCCCGGAACACCGTCTTCCTCGCGCTGGCGCTGGCCTGGGCCGAGACGCTGGAGGCCTTCGACCTGTTCATCGGCGTCAACTGCGTCGATTACTCGGGCTATCCCGACTGCCGACCCGAGTTCCTCCACGCCTTCGAGACCCTGGCCAACCTGGCGACCAAGGCGGGGGTCGAGAGGACCGGCCGGTTCCGCGTCCATGCCCCCTTGCTGACCTTGACCAAGGAGCAGATCATCCTTCGGGGGCGCGAGCTGGGACTCGACTACGGCCTGAGCCACAGTTGCTACGACCCGACGCCCAAAGGGCTCGCCTGCGGCCGTTGCGACGCCTGCGCCCTTCGCCTGGCCGCCTTCGCCAAGCTCGGCCTGACCGACCCGGCGCGGTATGTCACTCAATGACAAATGACAGATGGAAACCAGACGCATCAACCGAACTGTTTCCGGTACGACGGGCGGACCTCGTCGATGGCCTTCATCAATGCGTCGAGGGTCTGCCTTTGCTCCTCCTCATCGCCCATGTCGTCGAGGGCTCCAGGCCGCGAGCGATCGCCTCGGCACGCCGACGGATCTTCTGCTCTGTCAGGGGGATCACCCGACCATGAACATCGACGGCGCTGTGAGGGGGTGCGGCAGGGTCGGTGGCCATGCTCGGTACCTCCTATTACCAGTAGATCCACTCATACGGCGGGTCGCTGAGCTGGATCTCCTTCTCGCTCAGGTTGCGCTCGTCGCCCCGGCGGATGAAGTCGATCCGCAGGGTCTTGTAGCGGACCTGGGGCTTGCCGCGGTCGGGGGCCGAGACGAGCTGGTAGCCGTCGGAGAGCCCGCGCACGAAGACGCTGAAGCGGTCGGCCTTGGGATCGATCGCCTCCCAGACGGCGACGCCGTAGACCGCGTCGTCCACGCCTTCCTTCTTGCTGGGCGGGATCATGCCCATGATGTTGACGGCGCCGTGGAGCGGGATGGAGAGGTCCTCGCGGGCCTGGATCAGCTTGATCGCCTGGGGAATGACCGCATCCTCGTACCGTCTGCCTGTGTCGGTGACCAGGCTGAACTGGGGGACGAACATCCGCGGCCGGTCCGTGTGGTTGACGACCCGGTAATACAGGTAGTAGATGTTGCGCCGACCCTTGCCCGGGAGCTCGACCGTCCGCATCCGGACGGGCTTGAAGGCGACGTCGAGGACCCAGATCCCCTCCTTGTCGCGGGGCAAAAGCGAGGCATCGACCATCTGGACGTTGAAGCCGGCCGTGCCGCGGCGCACCGGGACGGTGGCCAGGTCCGGGACCAGTCGTTCCGCCTTGATCGGTGGCGGTCCGGGCCGCTCTTGGGCGGCCAGCTTCGCGTCCGGGACCGCGGCGGGCGCGGCCGGCTCGGGCTTTTCCTGCGCTGGCGGGTCCTGAGCCCACCCCCAGACCGGTCCCAGCACGGTCGTGACCAGAGCCAACAGAACCATCCGAAACGGTGGCGTGAACACGGGCCATTCCCCAGCGTCGTGGAGATGCGGACGGGCGTCGAAAAGACCGGATCGCGAGAGAAGAAACCTTCGAGGTCCTTTCGATTTAACACCCTGCGCTCGTTCGCGTCAAGCGTATCATACCGCGTTGCACGAAGCTGCGTACAATGGACAAAATAGTTAAATATATCGCGCGGGGCGATCCGCCGGCGACGCGTAAGGCGGTGGGGCTAGGGTTGAATCCCTGGCCCGAATTCTTACAATGAAACGACTTGGAAACGTGCATGACGATCCGACCGCGCTCTTTTGAGGAAGGGAGATCGGCCGATGCGCTGGATTGTGCCGGCCGCCGTGACGGCGTTCGGGTCGTGGCTCCTCGGGTCGGCGGCGGTCCGAGCCGGGCCCGAGGTCATCGGCCTCAAGGATGGGCATCAGGTCACCGGCGAGGTCGTCGCCGAGAAGCCGAACGCCCTCTATGTCGATCTGGGCTTCGACCTACTGCGGATCCCGCGCGAGCAGATCGTCCACCGCGGCAAGCCGGGCGAGTCGAGCCCCGCGGTGGGGACCTCGTCACGCGCCGCCGACTCGGACCCGACCGGCTTCTTCGACAGCCACGCGCTCCGCCCAGCCCCGGTTAAGGAGCTGGTGCATAAGTACGGCGAGGCGGTCGCCTCGATCGAGACGCCCTCGGGGAAGGGCTCCGGGTTCATCGTCAATGACGACGGCTACGCGGTGACGAACAACCACGTGATCGAGGGCGAGACGCGGATCTCGGCCATCCTCTACCAGAACCTCGGCGGCGGGCTGGTCCGGCGCCGGATCGAGAACGTCGAGATCGTTGCCCTGAACCCGTTCCTGGACCTGGCGCTGCTGAAACTCCCGCCTCAGAGCGACTTGAAACTCAACCACGTCGTCCTGGGCAGTCTCGACGACCTGAACGCGGGGGACGGCGTCTTCGCGGTCGGCAACCCGCTGGGCCTGGAGCGGAGCGTCTCGCAGGGGATTGTGAGCACGCGGAACCGGAACCTCGAGGGGCAGATCTATCTCCAGACCGACGCGGCGATCAACCCCGGGAACTCGGGCGGCCCGCTGTTCAACCTGCGGGGGGAAGTGGTCGGAGTGACGAGTTTGAAGGCGAGCCGGGGCGAGAACCTGGGCTTCGCGATCCCGATCCACTACGTAAAGGACTTCCTCCGCAACCGGGAAGCGTTCTCATTCGACAAGAACAATCCGAACACTGGGTACCACTACCTCGACCCGCCCCGCCGCCAGCGCGCGGGCCGGCCGCCGGGGACGCCCCCGGCGTCCAAGGAACAACTCGGGTCGGCCCGCGCGCCCGAACGCCCTAAATCGCCGTGAACGGCATGGTTGCTGCACGTCGGTTACCTCCGATGGCGCCCCCGGCATGGTGCCGGGCTCGCTCGAACGTGCCCCGGCCCGCCGCAAGGGCCGAGGGGTTTGGCAAGGTCCCCTCGCCGGTGAGTCGGGGGGAGTGAGTTGAGTTGAAACGGAGTCCCCATCGATGCGTACCCCGAAGCGGGCGGCTCTCCGCCTCGCCCTCGCCGGCTGGGTTGGCCTGGCGGGCCTGTCGCTCGTGGCGGCCCAGGGTCGGGCCGCGATCCCGCCGGAAAAAATCCTTCCCGATTCAACGATCGGGTTCTTGAAGATCAACAACGCGGCCGCCTTGCGGGACTCGTTCCGCCAGAGCCAGTTCGGACAGCTCTGGAACGACCCGGCGATGAAGGCCTGGAAGGCGAACCTGGCCGACCGGCTCGACGACGCGAGCAAGTCGCTCAAGGACAAGATCGGCGTGACCTACCGCGAGCTGCTCGAGCTGCCCCAGGGGACGGTCTCGATCGCGGTCGTCCGCCGCGACGATCCCAAGCAGCCGATCGCGCTGCTGATCACGGCCGACGCCGGCAAGAACGCCTCGGTCATGGAGAACGTCATGACCAAGGCGACCAAGCAGGCCGAGCAGGACGACTCCAAGGTCACGACCCAGCCGTTCCGGGGCGCCGTCCTGCACGTGATCCAGCCCCCTCCGGACAAGGACAAAGACAAGAAGGCCAAGGACGACAAGAAGGACAACGACAAGCCCGAACCTCCGCTCGTCTGGACCAGCCAGGGGACGGTCTATTACATCGGCAGCGACGTCGACGCCGTCAAGGACCTGATCGCGCACGAGCCGGGCCGCGACGACTCGCTGGCAGCCAACGAATCGTTCATCCAGACGCAGAAGAAGCTCGGCTCCGACGCCCAGGTCGTCTGGTTCGTCGATCTGGCCAAGCTGCTCAAGCTGGTGGCGCAGTCGGGCGCCTCGGCCCGGGGGAACGCCAAGGGGAACGCCGACCAGACCGAGGCCATGATCCAGGTTACCGGCCTGAACGGCCTGAAGGCCGCCGCCGGCAGTTTCACGCTCAATGCCGGCAAGTTCGACAGCATCTCCAAGACCTTCATCCTCGCTCCGGTCCCGGCGCAGGGCGTCCTCAAGATGTTCCAGATGCCCAAGGTCAACCTCAAGCCCGAGCCGTGGGTCCCCGCCAGCGTCGCCAGCTACCAGACCTATAGCTGGGACCTCGACACCGCCTACATCGCCCTCAACGACCTGGTCAACATGTTCCAGCCCGGCATGCTGAACATCCTGGAGCAGCAGCTCGTCGGACCCAACGGCGGCGAGCCGATCAGCTTCCAGAAGGACATCTTCGGCCCGCTCGGCGACCGGATCACCGTCATCAACGACTTCAAGAAGCCAGTCACCGAGGAGAACCAGCGGATGCTCATCGGGGTCGCCCTGGAAGACGCCAAGGCGTTCCAGAACACCCTGAACAAGCTGATCGCCCTGGGCAACGGCGCGCCCAAAAAGCGCGAGTTCCAGGGGACGACCATCTTCGACTTCGACGTCCCCGACCTGCCCAACGCCAACGGCGTCAACGGCCCCAACAACGTCCGGCAGTTCAAGGGTCCGATCAGCGTGGCGGTCGCCAAGAACACGCTGTTCATCGCGACCGAGCCGACCCTGCTGGAGCAGGTCCTCCGCGGCGGCGCCGCCGCCCTGGCCGACAGCAGGTCGTTCCAGGCCGTCGCCAGGGAAGTCCCGGGCCCGGTCAGCATCCTGAGCTACGTCCGGCCCGACGAACAGGCCCGCCTCTCCTACGACATGATCAAGAGCGGTCAGTTCGAAAAGGCCCTCCAGAGCGCGAAGACGGCCGGCGCCGGCGGACCCGACGTGGCGAAGATCGGCAAGCTCATCGATAAGGACAAGCTCCCCGACTTCTCCATCTTCGCCAAATACCTCTCGCAAGGGGGCAGCTATGGTGTGATGGAGGACGATGGCCTGACCATCACCGGCTTCACCCTGCGGAAGGTGAACCCGTAAGGCGCTCGAAGGATCCCAACTCTCCCAAGATCGTCGGGCCGGCTGTGTCGACCGATCGCTGGCCGGCACAGCCAGCCCTACGGTGTCCTTCCCGTACCCGATGGAGAATGAGGGGCGCCTATAGACACCGGCGCCGACTGCACTGTAGGCATTTCGCTACCGGCACTGGAGGCGCCAGTGCCTATCCATCCCAGAACGCACTCCTCCTGATCTTCAGGTAAGTCGCTTCACCCTGAGACCTGCATGATGAAAAGATGCCAGTAATAGGTCGGGACGGCGACGAAGTCGTGTGAATCCCCGATCGACCTGCTTGCGGATCTCCTCGGTCGTTTCGGGGTCGCGTTGAGAAGTTCATCTTTGACATTGCCAGGACACTATTCCTCGGGATTCAGGTCAGGGGCCTAGGGCGGCAACCATTCCACCATGATCTCGGGGTGCTTCGACAGGGATTGCTTCACCTTTCTGGACCGATACACGTTGAGTCGATCCCAGATCAAGATCATCGGGCCTCGAAGGCAATGCCGGAGGCGCTGAAGGGAGGGGACCAAGTCCTTTCCGTGGATCGCGTGTTCCGAGTGCTGGGTGGAGATTGTCCCCGAGAACGTGAGGGCGACCACCGAGGACAACTCGCGCCGTTTGCTGACCCGCCTCAGCACGGGTGTCTGCCCCTTCGGCGCCCAAGTGGTGCCCGGCCGGGTCCAGAACGAGAATCCGGTCTCGTCGATGAAGACGATCTCCGCCTGCTTGCTCCGAGCGTTTTTCGGAGGCGCGGCCCATCCTGTCGGAGCCATGCCCGGACCAGTTCCTCGTCGCGTTCCTTGGCTGGAACGGCGGGGATCTGGGGACTCCACCCCGAAGCCCGGAGCTTTGCGGCGACTGGTAACTGACGTCGTCGCGGCGTTCGATCAGTTCCCGGATGCGTCGCAGGGTCCAGCGATCGGTCTCGAATCCGGCCTTGAGCGCCCCCTGCCCGAGAGTCTCCAGGATGCAATCCTCTTGCTGCGGTGTCAGTCGGGATAGTCGTCCCGGCTTGGGCCGGTCCCGAAGGGCCCTGAGCCCCAAGGAAGGGGTTTGGCTCAGCCGTTTGGCCCAGACGCGAACGGTCCTCAGACTAACGCCGAGTCGTTTCGCGATCTGGGCGTGGGAGAATCAACCGGATCGGAGCAGTCGGCCTCCTTCGAAGCGACGTTCTTCGAGTTATTGTTGAGTCAGCTTGCTGGGGTGCCACATAACTGCCATGATGGCAGAAACACCCGTCGAGAGGAAGCGACTTACCTGAAGCTCAGTAACAGCATCTCCCTTGACCCCGATGAGTCCAAAGTTGGGTGCCATGCCCACGTCGTTGTCATGCGCCGTCGGGTTTGACCCCGCGACACCGGGTTCTTTACATGGACAAATGCATCGGTTCACCTTCATGCACCCAATTACTCCGGAGGTCCCCATGCCACGCGCCATCCCCGTCCCGGTCTGGCAGGCCATCCTTCAGCGACGTCAGCAGGGTCACTCGCTCAATTCTATCGCTCAAGAATTTGATATCTCGATCATGACCGTTCGCTCCCTCTCCCGACGACTCCGCGACCGTGGGCCCGAGGCCCTTACCCCCGATTACGCCCGATGCGCACCCCCCCGGCCCTAAGGCCCACCCCGAGCTGGTCCAGGCCGCTTGCCAGCTCAAACGCGATCATCCCACCTGGGGCGCCGTCCGTATCCGAATTCCACTCCAGCCGCGATGGCCCGACCGCTCCCTGCCCCTCCCCTCACCCTCCAACGATGGTTCCGGGACGCTGGGCTCTCCCGCCCCCCGATGCGACGCCCGCCCCAGGATCGCCGGCCCGGCCCACAGCCCCACGAGGTCTGGCAGGGGGACGCCGTCGCGAAGCACCGCTTGGCCGACGGCCACCTGGCCAGTGGGCTGACGGAGACTGACGAACTCTCGGGGGCCATCCTCACGGCCGAGCTTTCCCCCCCGGGAGCAAGGGCAAGAGGCCGATCCGCTCGATGTGCCGCAGGTCCTGCGACGCACGTTTCAGAGCGGGGGGTTGCCCGATCGGGTGGGGGTCGACCACGGGCACCCTATCCCATGTTTGGGGTGGTGTGACGTAACCCCTTGCGGCGCAAGGGTCGGATTTTCGATTAGTCACTACATCACGGTTTCTCCCCCCTCGGGAGGCGACGGCGGCTGGTGGTCGACCAGCTTCAGCGCCTTGACTGATCTTCTACAAGTTGTGCCTCGGTTTTTGATGTAAGTCCTTTGCTGATGGACCAGGACTCGTACCGGAGCAACAAACAT
>JBKOZB010000218.1:0-8336 GCA_046744225.1 Planctomycetota bacterium
CTGAACCCCCAGAGCAGAACAAGGGCAAGGCTCCAGCGGAAGACGTGACGATCCATGGCGCCGACCACCCTCCTTGGTATGGACTCGCGGGCGAACACCGTCCTCGGTGTTCGTGGGCCTTCCCGGTCCTTCGGCACGATCGTTACGCCGGCGGTGTAGGAAGCTCCCCGCGCCTGAAATCAGACGCCCGGACCTCATGTCCCAGGGTCTGTCCCCTTGCCGACGTGTTAACATCGGAACCGATCGGAAGGACAAGACGCCGATCTTGATCGGGGGTGGCCCGCTCGGGGCGAGGCCGGATGGATCGCGCGGGTCTTGCCAGCTTTGCCGACGCGCAGGCCCCCGCGAACGCGACCTTCGAGCGGATCGGACGTCATCGAAGAGCACCCCGCTGGCGGTCCTCAGACGGCGAATTGCAGCGGCGAGGACGGAAGGGGTTTGATCCGGCCGGGGTGCGTTGACTAAAATAACCACCCCGGCCGGGCCGCCCAGGGGGACGGCCACGCTCCATTGCCGGCGAAAGAGAAGAGGAGACCGAGCCGTGGGCAAGGGCGACAAGCGGACCAGGAAGGGCAAGATCTTCAAAGGCTCATTTGGCAAGCGGCGGCCGAAATCGGGCAAGAAGAAGGCGACGGAACAGGGAACGCCTCAGACGGCTTCGTGACGTGTCGTGGAACGGGCCGACGGATCAAGCGGTCGCGGGGCCGCGGTGGAGCGCGGACAGCTCCCCCCGACGCGGGGGCGCGATCGCGTAGGCAGGGGTCTTCGCGACGGACAAAACGCACGGTCAAATCCTCGGGAAGACTCCATGCAAGGCACCTTCGGCGGGTTGTTATCGGGCGCGATTTTGCTGGTCATGGCCTCGGACGCGAGGGCGCAGGATTACGGGGTCTATCAGATGTATGCCCCGATGACCTGGGGATCCTCGTCCGTCCCGATGGACTATTCCCTCACTTCGCGATACCAGGGCTACGCAGCTCCTTACGCGTACGGCCCCCAGAACAATGCCTACAGCAACGTGGGCCTGGGCAGCTTCGTGAACGGCGACGATTACCGACCCGGAGTGAGCCCGTTGAGTATCAATGGCGGATACTCTGAAGGCTGGGTCAACAGGGCGAATGCCCCGGCCCGCATGCCCGCGCGGGTCCGGCCGCTCGGCCGGCTCGGCGGCCGCCGCCGCTGACCGGCTCGGTTTTTTCGAAGCGAGCGAGGGCAAGGGGGAGGATCTGGGCTGCCCACCTGTCTTTTCCTTTCCACTCGCGGAGCAAGGTTTGAGAAAAGGAAGTGAGGAGAATAGGAAATTTGGAAAAATAGTTCAAATAGAATGATATTTCGGGACTGGTTGGACATCGTACCGTCACAAATTGTTAAAGAATTACCCCGCCCTGCTCCAGAGAGCGCGTGAATTCTTTCCTCTTGTCATTTGCCATAACTCTTTTGTTATCTAAGCCTGAAATTGTTCGCCCGTTCCGGGAGTGGACGCTCTCGCTGCGCGTTCCCGAATGAACCGAATCCGCCCGTGCGCCATTGTCACCACGAGTGATTTCGGCCATGGTCTAGAATGAGGAAGAGGGTCTGGGGGACACCGATCGCCGCGCAGGCTCAAGAAACTCGGCTCGCCCGGCCGATGAAACCGATGCGGCCGACTCGTTATTGACAAGAACCAACGTGGGCCGACGAATACCGAGACGGAGGCCACCGGCCGTACGCAACCGGGAGAGGCGAGGATCACATGGGACTGGACCTGGTGCTCGGTGGGCTGGTGCTCGTCACGGCCATCCGGGGATGGCTCAAAGGGTTCGTCCTCCAGGCGATCCGCCTGGCGGGGCTGGTCGCGTGCGTCTACCTGGCCGACCCGGTCCGCGACCAGGCCCGGCCCTATGTCCTGGTCTACGTGCCGAAGATCCGGCCCGACCTGGTGGACCGGCTCCTCTGGTGGTCGTCGGCCGTCGCCTCGTACGTCGTGCTGGTCGGTCTGGTCACGCTGGCCGTCAAACTCTACCGCCCCCAGCCGATCAGGCTGGCCGAGCCGAACCGCAACGACCAGTTCGCCGGGTTTCTACTCGGTGGGGTAAAAGGGGCCCTGATCGCCCTGTTCCTGGTGGCGGGCCTGCAGAAGTACGCGCTTGAGCGGATCAAGGCCCTCCCCTGGGCCGACGAGCAGGCGCGGACCTCGTGGGTGCTCCAGTGGAACGAGCGCTACCAGCCCGCCGCGCGGATCTGGGCCTCGCGCCCCGTGCAGCAGTTCGTCAGCCGCGTCCAGAGGCGCGGGCTGATGAGCCCCTCCGACGTGTCGCCGATCTCGGCCGAGCCGAAGCCGGTCCAGGCCGCCGCGGGCCGGACCCCCCGGCTCGCCTTGCCGTCGGAGTCGGAAGAAGAATCGGCCACGCTCCGGGCGCCCGGGCTCGACAACGAGATCGCCCGCGCCATCGAGTCGATCAAGAGGCAGCTCCAGCAGGGTGAGGACCCGGAATGAAATAGCCCCCGACTGGCGTTGACCGATCGGCGGGGGACCGGCACACTCCCACCCGGCCGACCCGGCTCGGATTTCGAGCGGGCGGCCGGGGAGGACCGCGCCATGTTCGATCCGGCATCACCCCGTGCCCTGCCCCGCTCGCTTGTCGTCGTCCTGATCCTCGGCCTCTATCTCACCTTGCGCGGCTATCACAGCCGCGACAACGACCAGGCCTACCGGCTCCCCTTGCTGCTCCACCGGCAAGATCCATCGCTCTTCGCCGATGACCCGTTCGTCCGCGCGTTCGACACCTTCAACCCGCACCGCGGCACGCTCACATTGCTCGACGCGACGAGCCGCGTGTTCGGCCTGTCGGCGGCGCTGGCGGGATTGTTCGCCTTGACGTTCATCGTGACCTGCCTGAGCCTCGACCGCCTGGCCTGCGCCGTCTGGCCCGAGGCGGGGCCGAAGGTCGGCCTCGTCGCGATCGGCCTCGTCCTGGCGGCTAAGGCGGGGAACGTCGGAACGAACCACCTGTTCGAGGCGATGCTCCTCGACCGCCTCATGGGATTTGCGCTCGGCTGGCTCGCGCTGGCCTTGGTCGTCGAGAAGCCCGGGCGCGGGCCCTGGGCGGCGCTGGCGATCGGCCTGGCGGCGCTGATCCATCCGTCCGTCGGCCTGCAACTGGCGATGCTGCTGGGGGTAAGCTGGCTAGCCTGGGCTTTCTGGCCGGGTCCGTCGGGCGTGACCTGGCGGCCCGCGCTGGTCGGGCTCGGCGCGCTGGCGCTGGCGCTCGGGCCGGGGCTGGCCTTGAACCTCGGCCAGGGGAGTCAGCTCGGGCGCGGGCTGTCCCCCGATGAGTTCCGGCTCCTGAGCGTCGAGCTACAAGGGCCGCAGCACATGCTGCCGCACCTCTGGCGGTGGTCGCAGTGGCTCGCCTGGGGGTGCTACCCCGTCCTGGCCCTCCTGGCGCTCGGACGGTTCGAGCAGGTCGAGGGGCGCCCATCCTGGCCGGCGGCTCGGGTCCGGCTGGCGATCCTGCTGGCGATCAACCTGGCCGGGCTCGGGCTCGCCTGGTTCGGCGTCGAGGTACTCCGCGACCTCCGCCTGACCCTCTTCCAGCCGTTCCGGATGGCGACGATCGGCCGGGGGCTCGCTTTGGCGGCCCTCGCCGACCGCGTCCTCGCGCACTGGCGGAGCGGGCGCTGGCCCGGCCGCGCCCGCGCGGCACTCCTGGCGGTCGGGCTGGCCGGCGACTGGGCGCTGGTGGTCATCACGCTCGTCGAAGTCGGAATGACGGGATTCGAAGCGGTGCGCACCCGATACTCTAGGTGGGGAGATCGATGGGAGATCTCCACCACGCTGGCGGGCGGCGTGATCCTGGGCAGAGGTTTGTGGTTCTTGATGCGGCACGACACCGAATCGGGTCAATGGCCGCTCCTGGGCGCGCTCGGCGCATCGTTGATCGCGTCGTGGCTCGGCCTGGGCCGGAACCGTGAAATCTGCTGGACGCCGCGTCGGCTGGCGTTTACCGTCCTGGCTTGCTGGGCGGTCCCGCTCGTCGCACTGGCCGCGGCACTCGCCCCGGCCAGCGCGGCGGGGCATCCCCGCGCCTGGGCCCGCCCCTGGCTTGACTGCTGCAGGTTCGCGGCCGTGCCGACCGACGACATCGAGCGGTTGGCCGTCTGGTGCCGCGACCACACCCCGCGCACGGCCCGGTTCATCGGCCCGCCCGGACCCAAGACGTTCCGGCTCTGGTCGTTGCGAAGCGTCGCGTTCAACCGGGCGGCGAGCCCGTACCACGCCCGAGGGCTGGCCGACTGGTCGACCCGGTTTCGCGATCACGTCGGCTTTTCCGGCTCGACCGCCGACTTCGTCCGCGCCTATCTGACCGACCGCCACGGCCTCGAACGTCGTTATCAAGCGATGAGTGACACGGAACGCGCGGCCCTGGCCGTCCGGCAAGGGGCCACGCACGTCATCGCCGCGCCGCCCCCGGAGGGCAAGGTTTCGACCGTTGGGCCGCTCGAACTGCTCCACGTCGAGGGCCGCTACGCTGTCTATCGCGTGCGGCCGATGGCGGAGCAGGTTGCCGGTCGGGTGCGTGAAACGCACCAATCTTCGCATTGATGGAGGACTAGGTGGGGCCGACAGGGATCTGCCAGAACTGGCCCTCGGGTTTCGGGGGGAATCGTTGCTGTTTTCTGCGATGTTCTTGAGTAATTCGGACTCCCGGAACTGGGGCCTCAGTTCCGGGAGAGAACGGGCCCGGGTTCCACCGGACAAGGAGTCGAGATGTGACCACCAGATCCCTAACATGAGCCACTAACGCGATCCATCCCGAGGTCCATCACGCCCGGACGGCCGCGGCGGCGTCGGCGGGGACGGGGTAATCGCGGGCGAACTCGCGGATCTCGCCCCGGACTCGCTCGGCGAGCGCGGCGTTGTCGGCCTCGACCAGGATGGCGACGATCCAGGCGGCGACCTGGCGGATCGCGTCCTCGCGCATTCCCCGGGTTGTCAACGCGGGAGTACCCATCCGGATGCCACTCGGGTCCATCGGCTTGCGCTTGTCGAACGGGATCAGGTTCTTGTTGACGGTGATCCCGGCCCGTCCGAGCGCGGCCTCGGCGATCTTGCCGGTCAGGCCCTTCGAGGTCATGTCGATCAGGATCAGGTGGTTGTCGGTCCCGCCCGAGACGAGCCGGAATCCGGCGCGGGTCAGCTCGTCGGCGAGCGTCCGGGCGTTGGCCAAGATCTGGGCGGCGTACGCCTTGAACTCGGGGCGGAGCGCCTCGCCGAAGCAGACCGCCTTGCCCGCGATGACGTGCATGAGCGGGCCCCCTTGCAGGCCGGGGAAGACCGCCGAATCGAGCTTCTTGGCCCATCCTTGCTTGCACAGGACAATCCCCCCGCGCGGGCCGCGCAGGGTCTTGTGCGTCGTCGTCGAGACAAAGTCAGCCACCGGGACGGGGTCTGGATGCAGGCCGGTCGCGACCAGACCGGCGATGTGCGCCATGTCCACGAAGAAGACGGCGCCGACCTCGCGGGCGATCTCGGCGATCCGGGCGAAGTCGATTTGGCGCGGGTAGGCACTGGCGCCGGCCAGGATCAGCTTCGGCTTGTGCGCGCGGGCCTGCGCGGCGAGCTTGTCGAGGTCGATCCGCTCGGTCTTCGAATCGACGCCGTAGCCGATGGTCGGGTACCACCGGCCCGAGAAGTTCAGCTTCATCCCATGCGTCAGGTGGCCCCCCTGGGCCAAGTCCATCGCCAGCACGGGGTCGCCGATCTCCAGCGCGGCGAAGTAGACCGCCTGGTTGGCCGAGGCGCCCGAGTGGGGTTGCACGTTGGCGTGCTCGGCCCCGAAGAGCGCCTTGGCCCGGTCGATCGCCAGCCGCTCGGCCTTGTCCACGTGCTCGCAGCCGCCGTAGTAGCGCTTGCCGGGCAAGCCCTCGGCGTACTTGTTTGTCAGGACCGACCCGACGACCTCCATCACCGCGGCGCTGGTGTAGTTCTCGGAGGCGATCAGCTCCAGCTCGTCGCGCTGCCGGTGCTCCTCGGCGCGGATGGCCTCGAACACCTCGGGGTCGTTCTCTCTCAAAAGGTCCATCGGGCCATCTCCTTACGGTTTGATTGGGGGGTGCGATCCTCGAACCCAGCGGTACGCCCAGCGCTGGGTGGCCGTCTCGGGGCGGATCGTGGCGCCGGCCTGGACGCGGGTGGCGCTCCGCCCGGCCTCGGCCAGGGTCAGGAGGGAAGGGGGCTCGGCCGACTCGAAGGTGAGCCGCTCTCCCGCGATCTCCCAGACGATCCGGGCCGGGTCGGCGTCGCGCAGGTCGCTCGACGTCAGGCTGACCGCGTAGGTGCTCGCCAGCGCCGAGACGTCGGACCGGCAGCGGTCGGCGACGTCCACCTCGACGATGGTCGCCCCGCCGATCTCCTTGACTGTGAAGGCCGCCGCGAAGTGGTGCGCCCCCGCCTGGCCCACGAGCAGCGCCTGGACGCGCGCCCCGTTCCGCTGGAAGCCGACCTGCTGATAGGCGGGGCTGATGACACGGGCCGGCTCGTCGCGCTCGCGCCGCGGGTCGGACTCGACCGAGCGCGCGACCACGACCCCGGGCCATTCCAGGGCGTGCGACCAGCGGTCGCCGGTCCACTGGAACGTCAGGCGGAGGCGCGGGGTGACGATCGCAGGGCGGTCGCCACCCTCCTCGATCGCGATCACGGTCTCAGACTCGGCCATCGCCGGAGCGGCCCCGCGGGTCACTTCTTCGCCTCGCCCTTGGCCAGCTTCATGCGGAGGTACGCCTCGATGAAGCCGTCGATATTGCCATCGAGCACCGCGCGCGGGTTGCTGACCTCGTGGTCGGTCCGCAGGTCCTTGACGAGCTGGTAGGGCTGGAGCACGTACGAGCGGATCTGGCTGCCGAAACTGATTTCTCCCTTCTCGTTGTACTTCTGGGCGTAGTCGGCCTCGCGCTTCTCCTCCTCCATCCGGATCAGCTTCGCCTTGAGCAGTGCCAGGGCGTTGGCATCGTTCTTGTGCTGCGATCGCTCGCTCCGCGACTCGGCCGCGATGCCGGTGGGGAGGTGGGTGTAGCGCACGCCCGACTCGGTCTTGTTCTGGTGCTGGCCGCCCGGCCCGCCCGACCGGAAGACGTCGCGCTTCAGCTCGTCGTCGCGGAGGACGATGTCGATCGTCTCATCCACCTCGGGGAGCACATCAACCGACGCGAACGACGTCTGCCGCCGCGCGTTCGCGTCGAACGGGCTGATTCGGACCAGGCGGTGCACGCCCGACTCGCCCTTGAGATAGCCGTAGGCGTACTCGCCCCTGATGTGGATCGTCGCTTCCTGGATACCCGCGGCGCCCCCTTCCTCGCGGTCGGTGATCTGAGCGGAGAAGCTCTTCTGCTCGGCCCACATCAGGTACATGCGCAGGAGCATCTCGGCCCAGTCGCACGCCTCGGTGCCGCCGGCGCCGGCGTGGATCGTGACGAAGGCGTTGCAGTGGTCGTTCGGCCCGCCCAGCATCGATCGCAGCTCGAACGCCTCGAAGTCGGCCAGCGCCTTTTCATAGGCGCTGCGGATCTCCTCGTCCATCTCACCGTCGCCGGCCTCCTCGGCCAGCTCGAGCGATGCCTCCAGGTCGTCGGCCTGGCGCCCCAGCTCCTCGAACGGCTTCAGGACTGCGTTCAGCGACTTCAGCTCCTGGATGATCTCCTTGGCCTTCTCGGGATCGTTCCAGAAGTCGGCGCGATTCATCGCCTGCTCGAGCTCATCGCGGCGGGCTTGCTTATCGCCCAAGTCAAAGAGAGTCTCGCAGGTGGACGATCCGCTCGATCACGCTCATGGCCGACCGCTTCAGCTCGATTTCCACGGCGAATCACTCCTGTTTCAACCCACGCCTGGTCTGAACGGGGACTTCTTTTATACTGGGTTCTTCATCTCGTGGATCTTCGAGGATGAAAAGTCCCCCGTTCGACCCGGCGAGATACCACGCTAT
Source organism: Planctomycetota bacterium (assembly GCA_046744225.1). Lineage (GTDB taxonomy): Bacteria > Planctomycetota > Planctomycetia > Isosphaerales > Isosphaeraceae > JBKOZB01. The sequence continues at coordinate 7,962 of JBKOZB010000218.1, forward strand.
TGTAACCCGAACGCCGGTTCGGCGACCAGACGAACTGAGCCCCGCCCTTGATACCGACACCACCTCCCACATCGCGACCCCTCGCGGACCGGCTCGCCCCCTCGCCGACGGGAGGCCTGCACTTGGGCCACGCGCGGACATTCCTCATCGCCTGGCTCGCCGCGCGGAGCGGGGGAGGACGGGTCATCCTCCGGATCGAGGACCTCGACGCCACGCGCACCCGTCCCGAGGCTAAGTACAACCCCGCAGAGAAAGGGTTCCGAATTGACAACCTGTTGCCATTCTGGCGATTCTTGGGGCCAGAGGGTGACCGAACCCCGTCATTTCACCTCGAATCCTCGGTGTCGCCATGCGTGGCCGCAAATCTGCCCTGAC
>JBKOZB010000245.1:0-5869 GCA_046744225.1 Planctomycetota bacterium
GAGAACTACACCAATGCTGAATCGTCGGCAGCGTCAGATGTGTATAAGAGACAGCCTCACCCCCCACGCCCTCGAAATGCGTCTCCGTAGACTCCCAGTGCTGGCGATACCCTCCGGGGTATGAATAATCTGGGTTAGGAAACATTGACGACCCGCCAGAGGGCGGATTGGTGTCGGACCCCGCACGAGAGGAACGCCCGGCCGCCGAGGTTCTGGCCCTTCATGGCCCGGATTCGGTTGCCGATAGTGCGCGGGGCGGGGGCCTTGCCATCTTTGCTGAAGCGCAGGAGGGCATTGACCAGGGCCGGATAGCGGTCGGGTTCGGTGCTGGCCAGCCGATGGGTTTCCTCGGCGGTGACTCCGTCGCCGCTCGGCCCCCGTGCGGCAGGTCCGCCCACGCTTCCAGCAGGGCGAGGCGGTCGAGCCACTCCGGGGCCTCCTCGGCGGCCTGACGCCGGGTGGCGTTGACGACTTGATTTGTGACACAATCTTGTCACGAGGATCAAGGCGGTCTCACGGCGGACGAAGATTCAGCGTTCTTGCGACTCAAATTCTTTCGAGACTTGAAATTACGGTTTTGTTTACCGACCTGTTCGGGGGTGCGGCCCGCGGCCGAGCGATCCCTTCCATTGATCCCTACCATTTGTGAGAAGTCACTCGACTACGGATTCAACTCGGCCGCCTCTTCCCAGTGCTCGTAGAGCCGTTCCAGGTCGCGTTTCAGGTCGGCGTGGCGCTGCTGGGTCGCGACGGCCTTGATCGGGTCGCGCCAGGTGGCGGGCTGGCCGAGGCGGTCTTCGAGCTCGGCGACCAGCGCCTCCTTGGCGGCGATCTCGCGTTCGATGTCGGCCGTCTTGCGGTAGGGGAACTTGCGCTTGCGCCGCTCGGGCTTGCCGTCGGGCTTCGGCTCGGCGGCTTTCGTCGCCGTGGCCCTGGCCGCGGAGGCGGTCTCGGCCTCTTGCTGCGCGAGGCGCTGATAGGTCTCGTAATCCCCCTCGATGACCCGCGCCCGGCCACCGCCGAGGACGATCAGGCGGTCGGCGACCTGGTTCAGGAAGTAGCGGTCGTGGGTGACGACCAGGATGGTCCCTTCGAAGTCGAGGATCGACCGCTCCAGGGCCTCGCACGACCAGATATCGAGGTGGTTCGTCGGCTCATCCATGACGAGCACGTTGGCGCCGGTGGCCGCGAGGCGGGCCAGGGCCGCCTTGGCCTTCTCGCCGCCGGAGAGCTGGCCGACGGTCTGGAACACGATCGCGCCGGACAGGCCGAACCGGGCGAGCAGGTCGCGGACGTCGCCCTCGACCCAGTCGGGGTCGTCCTCGGGCCAGACGGCGCGGACGACGGTGGTCTGGGGCGCGAGCGATTCGAGCCCCTGGTCGTGGTAGCCGATCCGCACCTTGTGCCCGAGCCGGACCTCGCCCGCGTCGGGCTTCTCGCGGCCGATCAGGGTCTTGATCAGCGTGGACTTGCCCGAGCCGTTCGGCCCCATCACGCCGACGCACTGGCCGCGCAGGATGGCGAGGTTGAGGTCCTGGAAGAGAGGCGTATCGTAGGCTTTGGAGAGATTGCGGGCCTCGATGACGAGATCGCCGGCGCGCTCGACCTCGCCGAAGCCCATGATCGGGCCGACGATTTCGCGCATCGTCTCGACGCGCTCGATCCGGGCCAGCTTCTTCTCGCGGTCGTGCGCCTGCTTGGCCCGTTGCCCCGCGCCATACTTGCGGATGTAGGCTTCGAGGTCGGCGATCTTCTCCTGCTGTCGCTCGGCCTGGCGCTCCAGCACCTTCGCCTTCTCGGTCCGGAGCCGCCAGTACTGCGAGTAGTTGCCCGGGTACGCCTCGATCTTCCCGTCGTGCAGCTCCCAGATCTTGGTGACGACCTTGTCCAGGAAATAACGGTCATGGCTGACGATGACCATGGCGACCGACTGGCGGGCCAGGTAGTTTTCGAGCCAGGCGGTCGTCTCGATGTCGAGATGGTTCGAGGGCTCGTCCAGGAGCATCAAATCGGGGGCTTCGAGCAGCAGCTTGGCGAGCATGAGACGTGACTGCTGCCCGCCCGAGAACGTCCGCACCGCGCGCTGGAAGTCGTTCGTGGAGAACCCGAGACCGCAGAGGATCTCCTCGACGCGGTGGTCGATCGTGTAGGCGTCCTGGTGTTCGAGGCGGTCGTGCAGCTCGCCGTAGCGGCGGGTGGCGCGCTGGCGATCGGCGTCATCCTCGGCCTCGGCGATCTCCTGCGCCGCTTCTTCCAGCTCACGCTGGAGGTCGAGCAGCGAGGCGAGCCCCGATTTGGCGACCTCCATCAGGGTCGCGCCGGGGGCGAAGTCGGGCTCCTGGACGAGCAGGCTGACCCGAATGCCCGGCCTGATGTACAGGTCGCCGTAATCGGGCTGATCGTGCCGGGCCAGGAGCCGCATCAGCGTCGTCTTCCCCGCGCCGTTGGGCCCGACCAGCCCGATGCGCTCCCCGGCGCGGACCTCGAACCTCAAGCCGTGGAAGACCGGATCGCCCGCGAACTGTCGGCCCAGACCATGAGCGGTAATCAGGATCACCTTAACAGGTCCATTCGATCATGTCGGGCGTGTGGAGCACGCCGTCCCTTTTTCACCGACGGCGTGCTTCACACGCCCTACGAAGACTGGCTCGCCCGTTATTTCACTCGGTCTCCTCGCCCAGCGTCCGCTTGGTGCGGAGCATGTGGTGGTAATGCTGGGCGAAGCGGTGGGCCTCGTCGCGGACGTATTGCAACAGCCGCAGGGCGAACGAGCGGCGGCTCAGGACGATCGGGTCGGGTTGGCCGGGGACGAAGATCTCCTCCTCGCGCTTGGCCAGCGCGATTAGCGTCGGCGGCGTGACGCCGACCGCCTCGAAGGCGTCGAGCGCGGCGTTGAGCTGGCCCTTGCCGCCGTCGATCAGGAAGAGGTCGGGGAAGGGCTCGTCGCGGTCGCGGAGGCCGCGAATCCGGCGAGTGACGACCTCGCGGATCGAGGCGTAGTCGTCGATCCCCGTCACGCTCTTGATCTTGTAGCGGCGATAGCCCGGCTTGAACGGCAGGCCGTCGATGAACGTGACGAGCGAGCCGACCGTCTCGGTCCCCCCCAGGTGGGCGATGTCCACGCCGTCGATCGTCCTGGGCGTGGACTCCAGGTTAAGGATCTTCTTCAGGCCCTTCAAGCCCTTGCGGGGATCGACGTAGAAGACCTCGGGCTGGGCGTGCTTCTCCAGGTCGCCGCGGAGGTTGAGGGTCTGCAGCGCCTTGATCTCGTCACGGAGCCGCGCGGCCTTCTCGAACTGGAGCGCCTTGCTCGCAGCGCGCATCTCCTCGTCCATCTCCTTGAGGACGACGTCCTTCTTGCCGTCGAGGAAGAGACGGAGCCGGCGGATGTCGGTGCGGTAGGTCTCGCGGTCGATCCGCAGGTTGCACGGGGCGGTGCACTGGTTGATCGAGTGGAGCAGGCAGGGGCGGAACCAGCGCCAGCGGGGGTCGCCCTCCTCGATGTCGAGCGAGCAGGTGCGGAACTTGAAGATCCGCTGCAAGACCTGGATCGCCCCCCGCAGGCTCTTGGCGCGGGGGAAGGGCCCGTAGAGTTTGACCCCCCGGTCGAGCGGCTCGCGGGTGAAGTTGACCCGGGGGAAGTCCTCGCCCGTGGTGATCTGGAGGTACGGGAACGACTTGTCGTCCTTGAGGTCCTGGTTGTGCTTCGGCTGGATGTCCTTGATCAACCGGGCCTCCATCAGCACGGCATCGACCTCGCTGTCGGCGGCCAGGTAGTCGATGTCGGCGACCTCACCGATCCAGTCGCAGATCCGTCGGTCCTCGGCGGCGGTCTTCTGGAAGTACGAGCCGGCCCGGCTGCGGAGATTCTTCGCCTTGCCGATGTAGATGACGCGGTTCGAGGCGTCTTTCATCAGGTAGACGCCGGGCGTGGTGGGGAGGTTGCGCAGCTTGTCACGGAGAGCATCGCCGATGTCGTGCTCAACGCCTTCGGGCCTCACAGAAGTCGACTCCGTCCCCCAGGCAACCTCACCCCACCACGTCCCGGATGTATTGTTCGATATCCTTCGCCATCCAGTCAAGCCGCCCGGCGGTCTCGGCCTTCACCTCGGCCACCCGGGCGCGGTCGGTGCGGTCGGTGATGCCGTCGGTCGAGGTCCGGGCGAAGAGGTAAAATTTGATCTTCGGCTCGGTCCCCGAGGGGCGGACGGCGAAGCGGGTGCCGGGGGCCTCGGTCTGGAAGATGACCAGGTCGCCCGAGGGCTGGGGCAGGGGACGGGTTTTCCCCTTCGACGCCACGGGGCGGACCTCGTGGGTCTTGTAGTCGTGGACCTCGGTGACGGCCAGCCCGGCGATCGACCGGGGCGGGTCGGACCGGTACGCCGCCATCAGCTTGTTCATCCGCGCGACGCCCTCGCGCCCCTCCATCGTCTTGTTGATCAGGCGCTCGGCGTAGTGGCCGACGTCGATGTAGAGGTCGTCGAGGTACTCCAGCACGGTCTGCTTGCGATCCTTGACCGTGGCGGCCAGCTCGGCGAAGAGGAGGGCGGCGGTGGCCGCGTCCTTGTCGCGGATGAAGGTCCCCTTCATGTAGCCGTGCGACTCCTCGAAGCCGAAGAGGAACCCGGCCGGTCCGGCCTGGTCGATCCGCTGGCCGATCCACTTGAAGCCGACGAGCAGGTCATCCTCGACGCGGACCCCCTCGCGCTCGGCCAGGGCGCGGGCCATCTGACTGGTGACGAGGGTCGTGACCAGGTAGTGGTCGCGGCGGAGCCGGCCCATCGCCTTCGTCTGCTTCATGACGAAGGCCGCCAGCAGGACGCCGATCTGGTTGCCGTCGAGGGTCGTCCAGTCGCCCGAAGGGTCGCCCGTGACGGGGACGGCGACGCCGATCCGGTCGGCGTCGGGGTCGCTGGCCAGGACGAGGTCGGCGCCGGTCTCCTTCGCCTCGGCGATCGAGGCTTCGAGCGTCTTGGGAATCTCCGGGTTCGCGAAGTGGCCGGGGACGTTCGGGAAGTCGCCGTCCGGGGTGCGCTGGGAGGCGAGGAGGTTGACCCGGGTGAACCCGGCCCGCTTCAGGGCGGCGGCGACCGACGTCTCGCCGACGCCATGCATCGGCGTGTAGACGATCGAGAGGTCGCGGGCCCGGCTGACCGACTCGCCGACGACGGCCGAGAGATAGGCGTCGTCCAGCTCGGGACCGACCAGGACGATCGAGCCGTCGGCCAGGCCCTCCTGGAACGGCTTCTCGGGGATCGCGCGGTCGGAGGCGGCCTTGACGCAGGCGATGATTCCGGCGTCGTCGGGAGGGATAACCTGGCCGCCGCTCGGCCCGTAGCACTTGAACCCGTTGTCCGACGGCGGGTTGTGCGACGCGGTGATCATAACCCCGGCGTCGCACTTCAGCGCGCGGACGGCGAAGGAGAGGAGGGGGGTCGAGCGCGGCTCGGGGAACAGGTAGACCTTGAACCCGGCCGCTGCCAGGACCCGGGCGCAAAGCTCGGCGAATTCGGGGGAGTTGTGTCGGGTGTCGCGTGCGATGACACCCGAGCGGGGGGCGTCGGCCCCCTTGCGGGCCGTGACGTAGTCGGCCAAGCCTCGGGCACTCTCGCCGATCGTCCGATCGTTCAGGACGTTGGTGCCAACCGGGTAGCGCTTGCCACGGCGCCCGCCGGTGCCGAACTCGAGCACGGCGTAAAAGGCGTCGTCGAGCACCTGCCAGCGGCCGGCCTCGATGTCCTGGACAAGCCGGGGGCGAAAGCGGGCGAACGGGGCCTCGGTCAGCCAGCGGCGAATGTTGGCCGCGGCCGACGCCGAGATCGTCCCTTCTGCCTCAGCCCGGGCCACCTGACCGAGTGCGTCGTCGGCC
>JBKOZB010000154.1:0-15235 GCA_046744225.1 Planctomycetota bacterium
AGGCCGAACTCCTTGTTTTGCGGCATTTCCCGAGGAAGCGGCACTCCGTCGTAGTGACAACTACATCATGACATGATCTACTGACCCTGGATGCCCCTAGGTTCTGCCGGGCATTTTGATCGCCAAAATGGCGATCTGGGGGTTTGTTTTGGCTGCGTCTGGCCAATTTGCAAAACTCCAGTTAGGACAATCGAGCAACCGCCCCCAAGTAGGCGGCATGATTCCGACCCTCCCCTCGTCGTCTCGTAGGGCGTGCGGAGTATGCCCTACGAGGTGTTGGAATTATTGCGCCCGGCTACATCGACGCTCGGTCCTCGTCGCCCACTTCGATATCCACGGTGCGGCCGTCGGGGCTGACGTTGGCCTCGACCTCGTCGCCCTTGGCGTTCTCGCCTTCGAACTCGTAGGAGATGATCCGGCCTCCGCGGGTGACGACCTCGGCGCTGGTGAACTTCATGCCGCGCGCCTTGGCCCGCAGCGCGTCGATGACGACGCGAGGGACCTGGCTGACGGGGATCTCGGTCTCGACGCCGAGGACGACGCCGCGCGCGGTAACTTCGATATCGACCTTCCGCCCCTGCGCATCCTGGCCGCTCAGCTCGTAGGTCGTCTGGCCCTCGTCGTTCTCCTTGAAGGCCGAGGTCAGCCGGGCGCCAGGAGCGGCTTTCATCGCGGCCTAGCGCACCAGCGCGGGGACCCGGGCCATGTCGATCTCCCCCTCCTCCTGCGCGAACGCGGGCACCGCCGCCAGGCCCAGGACCAACGCCGCCGCCGTCTTTCGCCAATCGCCTCGCATGTTCCACCTCCTTGAATGCACGGAACGTCGCGGGGGCTCCGCCCCTTCACGGCGCAGAGTACCGCGCCCACGGTTTTTTGCCCAGAACGATTTACTCGGTCGGCCGGGACGGGACGGCGGACGTGATGAGGTGATGCCTCCCTTGCACCTTTCGAAGCCGGCCGCTACGATTCAAGGGCGAGTGTCGGCATGTCGTCAAACGACTTGACGCCATCTCCCGCCGACTGGCTCTCCCCCACTCGGAATCCAGGAACGGACGCTTGCCATGGAAAAGATGAAGTTCCAGTACACCCCGACGTGCTCGGCGCCGAAGTGCGGACAACCGGCGGTCTACAAGATCGCTGCATCCTGGAGCAATGGTACCAGCTCCGAGCTGAAGAACTACGGCCTGGCCTGTGAGGCGCACCGCGACTCGCAACTGGCCCTGGCCCAATTGCACCGCAAGGACCTGAAGCTCGCCGAAGGCGAGACGGTCGGCCAGGTCGGGCTGTACAAGCTCGAAGCCGGCAAACGCGACGCCGACCTGGTCCGGATGCCGGACCACTAAGCGACGCGATCGCGCCTCCGGTCGTCGTCGTGCCCGTGCCAGGGGAGGGAACCGAACGGACTGGGATGGACCCCGACCATGCGCAGAGCATTCTTGGTCCTCGTCGCGCTGGCAGCGGCGACCGCCAGCGCGCTCGCCTCGGCGGAGCCGGCCCCGAGCCCGCTCCCGGCGCGCAATCCTTTCGACCGGTTCGACTTGCCCGACGCCTGGGAGGCGAGGTTCTGGGCCGATCCCGGGGTCAAGGCGCTGCTCCGCCTCGACCCGAGGGCGCTGGCGGACCTCGTCCCGGTTCAGGCCGGGGTGCGCTTCTGCCGCTGTCCGAACTGCGACGCCCCCGAGGCCGACGACCCGCTCGCCTGGTCTGCCACCAAGCCCCAGTCGCTGACCTGCCGGCGCTGCGGCGTCTCCGTCCCGAACGAGACCTACCCGGCCAAGGACGATAAGAAAGTCCCCGAGGAGACCGTCGAGGTCCTCCCCCGGGTGATTCATCATTACCCGTACCATGCGGTCGAGCTGGAGAAACAGCAGTACCCCGAGGAGCGGCTCTACCTGGCCGCCAAGCGCGATTACGAGGCTCGAGAATTCCTCGCCAAGGCCACGCTCTACGCGGCGGTCCGCCACCGCGAGCAGCCCCCTCGGGCCAAGGACCCGGCCCTGGCGCGGCTGGCCTGCGTACTCCTCCTGCGGTTCGCCCAGGTCTATCCCGCCTACGCCACCCACTACGATCAACCCGACTCACCCAAGCTCTTCCAGCAAGCCGATTTGCCCCCGCCCTACCGGCGCGGGTACAAGACCGGCAAGTGGGACTGGACGGCGAGTCTCGACGTCCCACTGAACCTGGTGATCGCCTACGCCTTGGTGCGTGACGACCCCGCGCTGGTCGAGGCGGGGCGGCGGCTCGGCGAGCCGAACCCAGCCCGGGTGATCGAGCGCGACCTGTTCCGGGCCTCGGCCGAGTTCGTCCGGCTCCAGACCGAGGAATTCAGCGAGATGTCGCTGCACGCCTACCGGGGGATGCTGGCGGTCGCCCGCCTGCTCGACGACGCCGCGCTGATGCACGAGGCGCTCCGGCGGCTCGAGGGCTTCGCCGAGCGCGGCTTCTACCACGACGGCTTCTGGCGCCAGGGCGACGCCTCGGCGCACCGGCGGGTGGTCGGCCTGATCGACAGCTGGATCGACCGGATGCTGGCCGGCTATGCCGACCCGCCCGACTTCGTCGCGCCTCAGGGCGAGCGGCGGCTGGAGGGCGTGCCGGGCGCGGCGCAGGTACCGATGCTGGCGCGAGCGCGGTCGACCGGCGCGGCGCTGCTGAGCGATCCGCGCCCGCCCGAGGTCCAGCAGACGGCCTGGCCGGCGGTCGCGCCCCGGCCCGTCGCGCGCGTGCCGGTCCTACTCGGCGGCGTCGGCCTGGCGCGGCTGGCGCTCGGGCAAGGCGACGACGCGCTCGACCTGGAGCTGCGCGGCCTGGGCCACTTCGGATCGACGCACGACCAGCGCCAGACGCTCCGCCTGGCCATCGCCGGCCGGCCGGTCCTCGGCGACCTCGACGAGACGACCCCGATGGCCAGCGGCTGGGACCGCGCCACCGCCAGCCATAACACGGTCGTCGTCGATGGGCTCAACCAGCGCGAGTCGCTGGCCATGGCGCGCGAGCCGGCCCTCGGCGGCGATTTCCTCTTCTTCGCCGCCGATCCCGACTTCCAGGTCGCCACGCTCGACGACCCGCGCGCCTACCCACAATCGACCACACGGTATCGCCAGACGCTCGTGGCCGCCTCGGGCACGACGACGCGGTACGCCTTGAGCGTCTTCGAGGTGCATGGCGGGCTCCAGCATGACCAGGTCTACCATGCGGCGGCCGGCTCGCGCGCGCGGTGGCAGGTCTCGGTGCCACTGGCCCCGGGCCCGTCGATGCTCTTACCGCCATCAATCACGTACGTCCCGACGGCTCGGGCCGAGGATGGCCGCTGGTTCGTCCAGGCGTACGGCGAGTTCACTCCGCTCGGCCAGGGGACGCTTGAACGGCCGGGTCAGGCGTGGCTGGTCGGCCCCGACGCGCGCGGCGTGCGGCTGCACCTGCTGAACGAGATGCCGCTGATGATGATGACGGCCGTCAGCCCCGACCCGACCGCCCCGACCCCGCGCGGCTCGGGGCGCGACGCCGGCCGCGCCGGGCTTATCCTCCGCCACCGCTCCGAGGACGGCGCAACCTTGAAATCGACTTTCGTGACCGTCTTCGAGCCTGTCGGCCCCACGCCCCGTCTGCTCCGGGTCGGAAGGATTGCGTCGGGCCCCGAGACAGTGGTCATCTACCTCGAAACGGCCGAAGGACCCGAGCACGTCGTCGTCAATCTCGCGCCGGGGACTCCGCAGACCGTCACCCTCTTCGACGGCCGCCCCCTTCGAACCGATGGCCAGGCCGTCCGGGTGACGAAGGACACACTGATCCTGGCCGGAGGGACTTTTGCCGAGACGGCGGGCCGGCGCGTTGCGCACGAGGCGGTCACGGGGAAGATCACGGGGGCCATCCGCGGGTCGGCCGAGACCGGCCGGGGCTTCTTCCTGGCCGACGCCCCTCTCCCCGACGCCCCTTCGCTCGTCGGACGGGTCCTCCTGGTCCGCCACGGCGACGGCGCCACCCGGGGCTGGACCCTCGACAAGGTCGAAAATACCGCCGACGGCGCCCGCCTCTTCGTGCGCGAGGAGCCCGGATTCCTCATCGAGCCGCGCACCGGTGAGGCCCAGTATTACCAGTTCCCACGCAACGCAGCCCCTCCGCCCCACCGCTTCGGCGTCCCGCGCATCAGTCGGACGCGTTGATGCTTTCCCTCACAGAGTGAAAAAATCGAAAAAAATATCTTGACAACCTGCCGTTTCCTGATATCCTAGAGGAGTGTTGGTTGTGACGCGATCTGTTTTCCGCCTCTCCAACCGACCGAAGCATCGGCTTCGACTTTCCGGCCTCTTCTCTGTTCCGGCCCCGTCGACCTGTCGCAATACGGGTCGGCGGGGTTTTTGTTGATTCGCCGAGTTGAAGCCCCAGAGGGGCGAGGAGGCCTTTGCTTCCGGAAATCCTCTCGGGGCCGCTCAGCCCCAGGTCCAGCTCCAGGACGACTCCCCTTCGGGCAGCTCGAGGGTCCAGGCCAGGCGGTTGGATCGGGGATCGTACTGGGGCGGGGGGAGTGCCGGGACCGACTGCCAGGGACCAAGCTCGGCGAGGCCGGGGCAGGTCAGGTCGGCCTGGAGTGTGACCGGGTGATGGAGCCGGACCTTGAGCGTCAGGTAGTGGACCGTGCCGCCGATCGGGCGTTCGAGCCGATACGAGACCTCGCCGCAGGCGAACCTCTGGCTCAGGCCGATGTGCGGCCAGGAGCTGGGCAGCGCCGGCTCCAGCGTCAGACGGCGATCGAGCGCCGCGTAGTCGAGCCCGGCGAAGTCGAGCATCGTCTCGACGAGCATCGCGTGCTGGCCCCAGACGCCCGCGGCGACCCCGGAGATCATCCGGGGGGCGTCGTTGATCCGCAAGGTCGGGCGGAGGCCCAGCCCCAGGGGGAGCAACCGGCCGAGGATGCCTTCGAGCATCGCCAGAGCTCGGTTCCAGTGCCGTCCCTGGCCCGTCTCGTGCCCAAGCCGGATCAGATAGCGAGCCATCCAGAGGGTCGCCAGGCTGGAGATGTCCTGCGTGTGCGCCTCGCTCGGCGGGAAGACCTTCTCGGGCCGCGACGGCTCCTGCGACCACCGCGCCAGGACGTTCGGGTCGCCGCTGACGACGCTGTAGCGGAGGATCGCCTCGGCGGTGCGGACCAGCGTGGGGTCGGAGGCGGGCATCAGGCCGAACGGGACGACCAGGCCGAGCAGGCTGATGTCGAGCGCCATCGAGCGGTCGATCAGGTGGTCGGGGTCGTCGGTCCAGAGCCCGCGCAGGGTCGAGAGCCGCCGCGCATCGAGGAGGCGGCCCCGCTCGGCATCGACCAGGCCGGGGGCCTTCCCCCCCTGCCCCAGGATCCCCCCGTTCCAGACCAGGTCGGCCCGCTCCCGCCAGCGCGCGGCGAATTCAGGCCTGGCGAGCACGTCGGCCAGCCGGGTCGCCGACCGCAGGCCGGCCACGACGCAGGCGTTCGAGTAGAGGAACGCCGCGAACCGTTGGTCCCAGAGCCCGGCCGAGCTGATTAGGCAGAGGTCCTCGATCCAGCGCAGGCCGGGGTGTTTCGAGTCCCCGCAACAGACGGCCGCCGCCTGCTCGATCATCGGCCAGCACGAGGCCACGAACTTCAGGTCGCCGGTCCGGCGATAGTGCCGCTCCAGGCCCCAGGGGATGATCGCCGTCTGGTCCACCGCGGGGGTTTCCCACTCCGGCCCGCCGTCGATCGTGTACTTCTGGTACCAGTAGGCGAACGGCCGGTTCTGGCCCCGGACCTTCGAGAGCCACTGCAAGATGCCCCGGCCGATCTCGGGATGGCCGAGCCGCTCGAACGCGCCGCCGACCCAGACCGCGTCGCGCGGCCAGCAGTAGGCGTTCAGGCCCCGGTCGAACCCCGAGGCGATGGCCCCCCAGTTGGCGTCGGCGTGCAGGGCGGCGGCCAGGGCCGAGCGGCGGAGGCTGACGGCGTAGCCCGGCTTGGGGAAGTGCGGGCTGGGCAAGGGCTCGACGTAGGCGTCCCACTCCTGCGCCGTCATCTGCTCAACCTGGTCGAGGTCAGCGGCGCGGAACCAGGCCAGGGCGGGACGGAGCCAGTGCTCGAAAGTCCCCGGGTCGCCCCGCCAGCCGGTGAAAGCGCCGCTAACCAGCAGATCGACCGTCACCGACTCGCCCACCGGCAGGTCGAGCCAGCGGAGCAGGATCGCCTCGTTCGGCCCGGTCGGCTCGCAGTGGACGTCCCCTCGGCCGTCGAGCGCGATGGCGAATTCGACCGTCGCGTCCCGCGCCAGCTTGCGGTTGGCGTGCCCGTGGCCCCGGTTCATGGCCAGGAGCGTCCGGTCGCCGTCGTGCCAGCTCAGGCCCGTCTCGCCGATCCCGCCGTTGACCTCCGCCTGGACATAGACGCCGAACAGCGCCCGGCGCGGCTTGTTCCCCTCGTTCTTGACCCGAAACCGCTTGAGGTACTGCCCCGGCGAGACCGTCCCCCCGGCCGTCCGGGGCAAGCCCTCGCCCATCGCGACGAAGTCGGAGGTCAGCACCCGGATCGGCCCGTTTCGCCAGGTCAGCTCGGTCATCAGCAGGTTGGTCGCCCCCTGGTAGTGCTGGAAGGCCTCCCAGCTCAGCCGCTCGGTGAACCAGTCGAGCCGCCGCCCGATCGCCAGGCCGCCGACGATCGTCCGGAAGTGCGAGCGGCTCTGCAGCTGGTCCCCCTCCGCCGGCCGGACGTCCGAGTGCAGCCCCACGGTCGGGAAGTAGATGTCGTAGGTCGCGCTCCGCGCATCGACCCGGGCGGTCATCATCCGGTTGCCGACCAGTCCCTCGGGGTTCAAGGCCGAGACCTCGACCGACGCGGTGCGGTCAGGGAGGTTTGGGCGGACGATCGTGTCCTGGAAGGGGCTGTAGATCATCTCCGACTCCGCGTGCCGCGCGGCCGAGCGATAGTGGAGCCGGACGCCGACCCGCTGCGGCGGGATCGGGACGTGCCAGAGGCTGTTCACCCCCTTGTTCTCGATCCAGTAGGCGGGCAAGGGACTTAGCGTGACGTCGTCGGCCGAGATCTCCAGCCAGACGTCCTGGTTCGTCTCGATCGGGTGGGTGCCGAGCACCACCGCCGACCACATCCCTGCCCGAACCGGTCCGCCATTCCGACCCTTCGCCGACGACTCGATCCACGTCGTTACCATGTTGTCGCTCGCCTCGCGCCGCTCGACCGGGCCTGGGATGGGCCGCCTCGCTCGGACCACCCCAATTGCCGGGTGCTCAATTCTGTAGCTTCCCCGAGGGCGCGCCAAGGGTCGGGTCCACCCAATCTTGGGGCTTTAAGCGGAAGAGGGATTCCGAAGCGGGATTCACGAAAAGGCCCAAAGAATCTAATAAGAAGAGGGAGAGGAGAGGAATGAATAATAAGGAACGAATCAATTCATCTATCGATCACCTTGCTTTTGCATTCTCTCTTGATGCTCTTTGTGCCTTTGTGGTGACCTCTCTTCATCATGTACGCCAGCTCCAACGCCCGCGCGGTGGAACTGACGCTCTCGGCCGAGGCGATGATCGACCTGGCCGCCGCGACCTGGTTCAGAGGGGTGGACCTGCTCATCCGCGACCTGGCCGCCGCGAGGGACGACCCGAGGGCGCTAGCCCGGCGCAGGGACGACCTCGGCCTGCGGGGCGGGGCCTGGCCCTTGCCGGTCGCCTGGCGGGGAGACGCCGCGCGGTTCGCGCGCAACCTGGAACGGCTCCCTCGGCTGGCCGAGGCGGCGGTCCTCGGCCTCTCCCGGACCGGGACCTGGGTCCTCCCCGAGACACCCGAGCGGCCCGAGACCGAGGCGGGACGCGCGACCCACGTCGCGGCGACGGTCGCGTTCCATTTGGAGCGGCTGGGCTCGATCGCGCGCACGCTGGCCGGGTTCGGCCACCGGCTCGGGCTGGAAGTCATCGGCGTCGCCTCGGCGCCACAGGACGTGGAATGCCCTTCGTGCGGCGCCTGGCCGATCTCGACCGGGTGCTCGGCGCGGTCTGGGCCGAGGCGCCCAATTTCGGGATCTTGCTCGACGGCTTCCACTTGGATGCGGCCGGGGAGACGATCGAGGCGGGGCTAGCCCTGGGGGGTGAAGCGCGTGGATTAAATGCACGTCGCCGATCTGCCCGCAACGGCCCCTCCCGACCGCGCGGCGATCGTCGATCATCAGCGGGGCTTGCCGAGCGAAAATGGGACGGTGGATTCCCACCGTCTCTTGCGACGCTTGGTAGACGCGGGGTACAACGGACCGGTCACGGCCGAGCCGATGACGGGTTGCCGCTGGCTGGCCGGGCTGTCGACCGAGGCGACCGTCCGCCGCGTTGCGGAGGCCCTGCACTCGGTCTGGCCCGCGGCGAGTCTCCGCCACTCCGGATCGAGACCGGTCTAGCTCAACGCGAAAGCGCCGGCTCGTCGGCCGTCGGCTTGCTCACGACCCGGCTTGGCGAAATCTCTTCCCGGTAGACCGGAACCTCGTGCGGCGCTTCGATTCCAATCCGGATCTGGTTGCGGTCGATCTTGACCACCGTCACGACGATGTTGTCACCGATGACGATCTTTTCCCCCAGCTTCCTGCTCAAAACCAGCATGGAAATCTCCCGCTCGTAGTGGTAAGGCCCGATGTCAAATCCCTCGCGACGGCCCACGCCGACTTGAGGCCTACACTGTTATTTTGCATTCCCCATGCCGGACGCGAGAAAGAGCGGCATAGAGCAACACAAATTGTTTTCTCTCAATAATTTCCGTCGATCCTGCCTTTCCTGCCATCTGTTCCGGTGACACGATGAATGTCAACCTTGCCGCCCTTTCCTGATCGCCCATTGTAAAAATGGGAGGCGCGGTTTCCACTCCCTTTTGAAAAAAACAGGTAGCGAGGTTCCCGTCAGGCATCGAAGCTCCCTTCAAGGCCTGGTGCAACCTCGGGCCGGAGGTTGCGTCCGGTCCAGAGCCGGATACCGATGACCCCCTGGTTGACGAGCATACCAAGGCCGTCGAGCGCGACGCAGCCGCGGTTGCGGGCCTCGCGGATTAGGTTCGTGAGCGGCGGGTTTGGGATCACGTCGCTGACGACCAGGCCGGGCCGGAGTGTCGCGGTGTCGATCGGAACGCGGGCGGCGGTGTCAGGGTAGAGTCCTTGGGACGTGGCGTTGACGAGCAGGTCGGTGCCGTCGGGGACCGGATACGTCCCTTCCCAAACGACGAACGGGGTGGGAACCCCGGTCCGCTCCCGGATCAGGCAAGTGAGGGTCTGTCCATGCTCGGCGCTGCGGTTACGATGATCAGATGTGCGGCCCCCGGCCACCGCCTTCTTGTTTTCCGAGCGAGCCGGGGGTCGTTTCCCCGAACGAAGCCAAGAAAACCTGATACTAAGTCAAACTTATTTGATATAATTAGCTTCCGCCTGGGTCCTATCGGGCAGGCCCCGCCCACCATCTTTTCCATCACGGACTCAGCGCGGCCGGGGGTCGATCCGAAGGGGCCGGAAGCCGATGGCGTCGGCGGCGACGCAGTGGTAGCGGATGCCGCGGATGGTCCCCTGCACGGCCAGGGACCATTGCCCCTGGATGTGCAGGTGGCCGTAGACGCAGGCGGTGACGCCGGCCGCCTCGAAACGTGGGATGCAGGGGCCGGGGCGGCGGTGCTGGTCGAATGGGGGATAGTGCCAGAGGACGTAAAGGGGCTCATCGCCGGTGCGGAGGGTCGCGGCCTGGGCGAGCGCCCGGTCGAGCGCGGCCAGCTCGCCGTCGGAGGCGGCCTGGGCGTTGGGGTCGGGCTCGTCGGGCGGGACGGGGGCGCCGAGGGTCCCGCAGATCACGGCGCCGTGGGTCGCGATGGCGTCGCCGCCGACGGCGAGCATGGATCGGCGGAGCATTGGCCGGATCGCCTCGACGTTGTTCCACCAGGTGTCGTGATTTCCCGATGAGAGGATCTTGGTTCCCGGCAAACGGTCGAGCCAGGCGAGGTCGGGCTGCACGTCGCGGTGGTTGCGGGCCATCGACAGGTCGCCGGGCAAGAGCACGAGGTCGTCGGGTCGGACGACCGCGCGCCACTCGCACTCGATCTTGGCGGCGTGATCGCGCCAGCGGGCGGCGTAGCGTTCGCGGCGGTCGGGTCGGGCGAATGACAGGTGCAGGTCGGCGATCGCCCAGACGTTCATCGCGCTCACCAGCCCAGGCCGTAGAGGCCGGCGTTCTCGCCGACGAACGGGTTCGTGCGCTTCTCGTGGCCGATGGTCGTCACGGGTCCATGGCCGGGGAGGATCAGGGCGCCGTCGGGGAGGTTGAAGAGCTTGGCCCGGATACCGGAGAGGAGTTGCGGGCCGTTGCCGCCGAGGTCAGTCCGGCCGACCGAACCGGCGAACAAGACGTCGCCGCCGAAGACGAACGGCGGGTCGTACTGGTCGCAGACGAAGACGACCGAGCCGGGGCTGTGGCCGGGGATCTCGCGGACCTCGAACGAGAGCCCGGCCAGGTCGAGCCGCTCGCCGTCGGCGACGAGCCGGTCGGCCGGCGGACTGGTCAAGGGCAGGCCGAACGGGGCGCTCAGGTTCGCCGCGGCGTCGGTCAAGAGCGCCGCCTCGTTGCGGCCTATGACCAAGGAGGCGTCGGGGAATGCCCGCTTCATCGCGGCGTTGCCGGCGATGTGGTCGGCGTGGCCGTGCGTGTTGAGGATCGCGGCGAGCCGGCGGCCCTCGCGCTGGAGCTGTTCGAGGATCGTGTCGGTGTCGAAGCCAGGGTCGATCACCAGGGCGTCGTCGCGGCCCGCCCGCCAGACCACGTACGACATCTCGCCGAACGGCGCCGATTCGATCGACTCGATCGTATAATCCGACGCAGCCATCATCATCCTCCCCTCGCCGGGGTCAAGGCCGGTTCCAGCAATTCCTCGGCCCCGCATTGTAAGTTTCACGCGCCCGGTTGCAAAATCGACAACCGCCTGAACCGAACGACGCGCCCGAAGACACCCCACACTTTACCAGAACCGGAATCACACCGACCGCCCCGAGCGATATCGAGTATTTTTTGATGGCCCGAGAGTTGCACGAGAGTTGCAAAGGAGATTCTCTCAACGCGTCAAGCCACCTGGGTTCCGCAACGGCCGGCGGCCTCGACCGCTCGGGGCTTGGGTGTGTTGCTACGCACGCTCAGGACGACGTTCGTGCCGGCGGAATGGGTTCCTTCGCAAAACGTGGTCCCCTCGGCGCGGTCGGTGCGCAGCCCCGTGCCCCTGGCCGGGTTGCCGGAGATTGTAAGGAATTTCCATGTTCATGAAACCAGGGCCTCTCGGCGGCGGTTTTCCCCGATCGGGGCGCGGGTGGCAGGTGCTGGCGGCCGGAGCCCTGGGACTGGCGGCCTCGGGCGTGGTCTCCTTGGTGCGGGTCGACGCGGGACCGTCCTCGGAGACCGTTTATTACTCGACCGCGGCGGCGCCGTGCGATTATGAGGGGCCGAGGCCGGACCGCCTCCTGTTGGCCTGGAACGACGCGACCGCCGGACCGGCCCACGTCGAGAGCCGGATCGACCGCAACTTGTTCCGCGCCGGCAACGACGAGCCCAAGCCGGAGACCCCCGCGCACGCCCCGCCCGAGGCCCAGGGGGCCCCGCGGGTCGTGAGCGTGGCCGAGCGCTCCGCCGCAACGATCAAGCCGGCCGAGCCACTCCATGCCGCCGCTCCGCCCTCTTCCCCTTCCTCGACGGCCAGCGTGACCGCGACCGACCCGATCGCCCTGGCCAAGAGGGCGATCCTCGACTGCCAGGCCCGCTACACCCAGGTCCACGACTACACCTGCACTTTCATCAAGCGCGAGCGGATCAACGGCCGGCTCATGCCGCAGCACATCATGGCGATGAAGGTGCGCTCCCGACCCCTGGGCGTCTACTTCAAGTTCCAGACGCCGAACCGGGGACGCGAGGCCATCTACGTCGCCGGCCGGAACAGCGGCAAGGTCGTGGCGCACGATGTCGGGATCGGCAAGTTCCTCGCCGGTACCATGCACCTCGACCCGCACGGGTCGACGGCCATGGAAGACTGTCGCCACCCTGTTACCGAGGCGGGCATCGGCGCCCTGATCGACACCGTCGCCAAGCACTGGGCCGTCGAGCTGACGTCGGAAGAGTCGGTCATCACGTTCCACCCTAACATCCGGGTCGGCAATCATCCCTGCACGATGATCGAGTCGGACCACCCCCGCCACCGCCCCCACTTCCTCTTCAACAAGGTCAAGCTCTACATCGACCACGAGCACGGTCTGCCGATCCGGTTCGAGGCGTACGACTGGCCCAGGCACCCCGGGGCCGCTCCCGAACTGGTCGAGGAGTACACCTACCTCGACCTGAAGACCAACGTCGGACTCCGCGACCACGACTTCGACCCGAGCAACAAGCATTATTCGTTCGGTCGGTTCTGAAAACAGAGATTCACCACAAAGGCACAAAGGACACAAAGAAAGAAGGAAGAGGTCGAGTGTCTAATTCATTGATCTTTTCATCTTTGTGTCCTTTGTAGTGAATCCTCGGTTTCCGATCCGCGAGCAGCCCTCTCGCCACACAATTCTACGGCAATCCCTACAATCCTCACGAGCGGCCCCTAGTTTGGCCGATACATACCCCGGTGAATGAGTCGGCCGGCTTCACTGCGGCGCGATCGGGGCGGTTCCCCGGCTCGTCTGGCCCGGTTCGGCGACCGTCGCCGAGCGGAAGGATCGGCCGCGACCGCCGCCCGCGGGGGTGGGGAAGCGACCTTGGCAGGGGAAAGGGGCTTCGCTAGAATCCGCCTCGCCTCGGGGGGTTCCGGTCTGAGGAACGAGACCGAGGACCGAGGCGGAACCTGGCCGATGTGTCCCTTCCTGCTCGACCGCTCGCGGCGATGATCCGGGTCAGAAAGCCGACCGCCCCTGACGCGGTGGACGGTCTCCGTCTGTCTGGTCTGTCTGTTCTATGGAAGGAGTGGCTCGATGAGCACGGTCCCGACCGCCAAGGCTCCGGTCCGCGTCCATATTCGCTGGATGATCCGCCGCGACATGCCCGAGGTTCTGGCCATCGAGCACGCCAGCTTCGAATTCCCCTGGTGCGAGGAAGAGTTCCTCCGGGTCCTGCGCCAGCGGAACTGCATTGGCATGGTCGCCGAGTCTGGCGAGCGCGTCGTCGGGTTCATGATCTACGAGCTGCACAAGAACAAGCTGCACGTGCTCGATTTCGCCGTCCACCCCGACTTCCGCCGCCAGGGGGTCGGCCGCCAGATGGTCGCCAAGCTCGTCGGCAAGCTCTCCAACCACCGCCGGACCCGCGTCGCGCTGAGCGTCCGCGAGACGAACCTCGCCGCCCAGTTGTTCTACCGCATCCAGGGCTTCCGCGCCCTGGAGGTCGTCCGCGAGTATTACCAGGACACCGGCGAGGACGCCTACACGATGGTCTACCTGCTCGATGAGTCGGTGCTCGAAGATCCGGTCTCCACCAACCGGATCGCCAACCAGTTCGAGAACTGAGCAAGATCCCGGTCGCCCGCCCCGACCCGACCGAGCCTCCGAATTGCACGTCGCCCGGACCGCGCCGACCCGCGCCGTCCGGGCGATGTGCGTTTTCCACCCGTCCGAGGCGATCCGGCCCATCGATTTTTCTTGGATCGCCGGGAATAATGCTTTCGGGCTCTCGATGCCCGGACGGTACCGGGCCGGGCCTGATGTGCAAGTCCCATGACCGAGAACGAAACGAGCCTTCCGAACGAACCGAGTGACACCGCCGAACCGCTCGTCATCACCGATTCATCCCCCAGCCCGAGGTCGGACGACCCGCGGCCCGTCGCGGCGCGGACCCTGGCAGTCATGGCCCCCATCGTCCAGTTCGGCCTGCTGGCGCTCGGCGTCCTCTACTTCGTCGAGTCGGTGAGCTATCTGACGTCCGATTCCATGTTCTCGGCGGACCAGCGATTCCGGATCCGGACGAATGCGGTTGCGTTGCTGGCTTTTTTTGGCCTATTAGGCTGGGTGGCCGCCGGCCTCTTGAAAGGGGCGGCGGCCGTGATCATAGCACTGGCCGATCAGGCCCGTGCGGCCGAGCGGACGACCGCGCTGGTCGAGGGGCGGCTGGCCGCGGCCTTCGACCGGCTGGCCGAGGCGCTCGAACGGGTGCCGACCCTCGGCGCCGCCGTCGGACCTGGAGACCTGTCCCCGGAGGTCGCCGACCCGAAGGTGCGGCACCTGGCCGAGTTCCACGCGGCGGTCCAGGCGGGCCACTGGTACCAGGCCGCGGAGCTGGCCGCCTCATTCGCCGCGCGGTATCCCGACGACCCGCAGGGCGCCCGGCTCGGCGACGAGCTGGCCGAGGCGAAGCAGACGGCCACGCACAGCCTGCTTGCCAAAATCGACGCCGCGCGCGAGGTGAACGACCCCGAGCGCGTCCTTAACCTCCGCGACCTGCTCGTGCCACTTCTCTTGGCCGACGCGCTCCGGTCACTCGACCGCGAGCTGGCCCGGTGGTGCATGGGCCTGATCCAGAAGCGGCTGCGTACCGGGACGATGGACGTGGACGTGGCGATGCTCGCCGCCCGGGTGGCCAACAGCCTCGACGGTACGACCGAAGCCGCCAGCCTCCGCGCCGCGCTGCCGACCCTCCGCCGCAGCGCGGGGCTCTGTGCCCGCTGCGGCCAGCCCTACTCCGGCATCGAGGACGCCTGCCCCAACTGCCTGACCCCTTCCCCCGCGCCCGCCTCTCCGGCTCCGGACGATCTCCCCTCCGCCAACGGCGAACTCGATTCCCACCCGTCCGAGGAGGATGAGTGACTGATGGATGACAAATGATATGGACCCCAGAAAAGACCTGCGCGGGTCGCGGTCTTCTGGTCGGACAGACTTCAGTCTGTCCAGAGTCATTCATTCTTGGATACTGGACAGACTGAAGTCTGTCCAACCAATCAAAGTCACCCGCGCACTTTTTTCCGTGATCGGCGTTGTTGCACGAATAACTCCTTGCTGCAAAAGAAATTGCGGCGATCGATCCGGCCGATTTCTCACTTTTTGGGTATCTATTTTCCGCAAATCCTTTTTTCTCATGGGGTTATTCCTGCAACAACGCCTCCGTGATCCGTATGAAATGGTCGATAACAGATGATCCTGAAGCTCTGGGGATCGGTCGCTCGTCCTCTGTCATTTATCATCTTATCATTTACTATTTATCATCTTTCGCCCCTTGCCATCGTGGCCCATCTCCTTAAACATATTGATACAATCCGAACGTGGAC
>JBKOZB010000281.1:0-2856 GCA_046744225.1 Planctomycetota bacterium
CGATGTTCCTGGCCGCTGTCGTTCAGATGACCTCGACCTCCGACCTTGAGGCCAACTGGGTCCAGGCCAGCGGCCTCGTCGAGCGCGCGGCGGCCTATGGCGCTCGGCTGGTTGCGACCCCGGAGAACACGAACTACCTCGGCCCGTCGGCCGAGAAGGTGCGCCTCGCCGAGGCGCTCGACGGCCCTACCTGCCGGCGGTTCTCCGACCTGGCCCGCCGCCTCCAGATCCACCTGCTGCTCGGCTCGTTCAACGAGGCGAGTGACGAGCCTGGCCGCTGCCACAACACGTCCGTTCTGTTTGGGCCCGACGAAGCCCGGGTCGTGACCTATCGCAAGATCCACCTGTTCGACGTCGATGTCTCGGAGTCGGTCCGCTACCGTGAGTCGGCCTCGATCAAGCCGGGCGACCGGCCGGTCGTCGCCGAGACCACGCTGGGGCGGCTCGGCCTCTCGATCTGCTACGACCTCCGGTTCGGCAACCTCTACCGCCGCCTCGTCCGCGACGGCGCCGAGGTCCTCTGCATCCCGGCCGCCTTCACCCTGACGACCGGTCGCGACCACTGGGAGCCGCTCTTGCGGGCCCGCGCGATCGAGTGCCAGTCGTACGTCCTCGCCCCGGCGCAGTACGGCCGGCACGACGACCCGGGCCTGCGCGAGAGCTTCGGCCACGCGATGATCGTCGATCCCTGGGGCCACGTCGTCGCCATGGCCTCCGACGGCCCCGGCCTCGCCCTCGCCGAGATCGACCTCGACCGCGTCGCCCGCGCGCGCCGGGCCATCCCGGTCGGCGACCACTTCCAGCCCGAACTGTAGAGATTCACCATCTCATGGGGGATGAGGTGAGTCCTTCCTGCCTGGGCGATGGATCTCATTCGCCGATAATCTTCACCAGCACCCGCTTGGGCCGTCGCCCGTCGAACTCGCCGTAGAAGATCTGCTCCCAGGGTCCGAAGTCGAGCTTGCCGTTCGTAACCGCCACCACGACCTCCCTGCCCATGATCTGGCGCTTATGGTGGGCGTCGGCGTTGTCCTCGCCGGTGCGGTTGTGCTGGTAGCGCTGGGGCGAGGGGTCGAAGGGGGCCAGCGCCTCGAGCCACTTCTTGTAATCCTCGTGCAGTCCGGGCTCGTCGTCGTTGATGAAGACGGAGGCAGTGATGTGCATGGCGTTGACGAGCGCCAGTCCTTCCTTGATCCCGCTCCGCCGGAGGATCTCTTCCACCCGGGGCGTGATGTTGAGGAAGTCCATGCGGGCGGGAACGTTGAACGTCAGGTATTCCGTGTGCGATTTCATGACGGCGGTGCGGAAATGGGTCGAAAGATCATCCCTTTCGTCCTCGCCGAGAGATGAGCATCGCATCTTCCGCCCGCCGTGACAACACACTTTCGATCACCTCGCGACGTCGGAGGTGTTAACCCAGGTCGAGAGGCAAGATTTCCGATGGTTGGTCGGCCCGGATCTCCAGCTTCGGCTCCTCCGAGACGGCGGCTCTGTCGCCGGCCACCAGGCGCTCGCGATCCAGTGCGACGGTTCCGCGCAACACCTGAACTCTGGGCGCCGGTGGTCTTGTCGGCTAAGGTGATGGTGACGCCGGTGATCCGGGTGAAGCCGGTCCCGCTGCTCCCGAGGCCGGCGACGACGAGCGTGCCGAAGTCACCGTTGTTCGAGCGGATCAGTTGCACCGCGTCGGTGTAGTTCGCGTTTGGGTTGAGCGGGTTGGAGAGGTCGATGACGAGGGCCGTCGGGGGCGCGGGGCCGCGCGGCGTGACGCCAAGGGTGGGGACCTCGTAGAAGGAGCGCGGGCCGCCCACGACCGTCGAGTTGTTGTCGCTGTCGACGGCCGCCATATTGGTGATGAAGACCGGCTCGGGCTGGATGTTGAGGTTCAGGAAGAAGTCGGAAGGGCCCGAAGTGCCAGGTTCGCTGAGCGGATTTCCCGCGGCGTCGCGGAGCCCGTAGTAGGACCCCTCGTTCGTGTGGGCAATGAATACGTAATGTCCCCCGGGCAGGCCGACGTTGAAGGTCAGGTCGATCCGGCCTGCGAACGGATCGCTGAGGTTGACGCGACCCGGGGGCGAGACAAAGTCCGGCGCCGTCAGCACGAAGTCGGCGCTGGCGATGAACTGGGTCTCGTCGATCCCGGTGGTGGTGTTGATGAGCTGGTAGTTGCTGGTGGTGTTGGTTGTCGCCGGGTCGAGCGCCGGGAAGGGGATCTGCGGCGGGGTCGCGAGCGGGCCGCCGGTCGGATTGACCGGGTCCAAGACGTTAAGCGAGAGCGTCGTCAGGCTGGAAAGAGAGGCGCCGGTGTCCCCACCGGGCAGCGGACGGCACCCGGGGTGAGCGTCGCGTCGACGATGAACGGGGCGGTGTTGTCGATCCGGAAGGTGTGATCGATCGACGACGAGAGACCGGGCAGGGGGGGGCTGTCGGGCTGGCCGATGACCAAGACCCGGACCTTCTTGTTGCCCGGGGGCAGGAACGGTGCCTGAATGACGAACCGGCCGCTGGCGTCGGTCGTGGTCTGCACGTCGAAATTGCCGACGAAGCCGCGCTGGCCGAGGCCTGGCGCCAGGTCGAACGTGCCGCCATGCAGGCCACTGAACTCGGCCAAGACAGTCAACCCCGACACGCTACCCGGGTAGTTGGCGGCCACCTGGGCGACGAACTGCGGGTTGGGGACCAGCGTGCTCTCGTCGTTGAGAATCTCCGTGTCGGACCCGGGCGCCATCCGCACCGAGGTGATGGTCGGCGGGCCGAGGGTCTGGACCCCCAGGTCATATCGATGAAGGCGTTGTTCTGTGGGCCCCGGCCGTTCGGGTAGCCCGAGGGGAAAACGCCGTGGGCGCGCCATTGAGG
>JBKOZB010000097.1:0-14052 GCA_046744225.1 Planctomycetota bacterium
CGATCTTGGTCCGGGATGTCGCGCACGGGGCGTCGGTCTCTCGATCGGGTGTTGCCCGTTCGGGGCGGAGCGGAACGGCCCTCGCTCTCCAACAACACGCGAATGGACCCTCAAGAGGATGGAGCGGACGGGGCCGGGGGATCGGGAACGAACCGGATGACATCGATGGCCAGGGCCTGCGGCGTCCCCAGGACGTCGCGGCGATAGCGCCGGGGGAAACCGAGCTTCGGGTCGGGCGTGAACCGCATCACGACCTTGTTCCCCTTGGCCTGGCCGAACGGCTCGGGCATTTGCAACTGGGCCAGCTCGTCCTTGAGGATGGTGAACAGACCCTCGACCCCGTAATACCTGGGCTCGGCCGGGTTGACCGTGACGCTCTGGCCGTTGGGCTGGACCGACTCGATCGACTGGACCTGTCCCCCGCGCACCGCGACGCGGTAATGGCCGTTGTTCAGGCCCGAGCTGGTCCACTCGAGGTCGTAGTCGCGGATCTGGGCCTGTTCCCAGAGCCGGTGCGCCTTGCCGATCGACTGGACCGTCACCTCCTCACCGCCGGCGCAGCCCGCCAGGATCGGCAGGAGAGAAAGGACGGCCAGCCGGTGGATTCGGGCCATTCGGGTCGCGATGCACATAACTCTATTGTAGTCGATTTTTCCCGGTCTCGCACTATCCCGAACCGGCGAAGGTTGCCGAATTCTCCTCGGTCCGAGCCGAATCAGCGCCGGGGAAGCCGGCCCAGAAAGGCGGCGTAAGCGGTGAGGGCCGGATAGCGCGCGGCCAGGGGCATCGGCTGGACCGAGACATCGACCGCCAGCGCCTCGGACAGGGCGTGCGGGACCTCGGCCGACGACCGGCGCGCGGCGTCCGGGTCGTCGAGATGAAACGACCACGCGAGGGTCTCGAGCTGCCAGCGGAGCGGCCCCCGCGCGAAGTCGCCGGGCAAGGTCCGGTCGTCGGCGAACCGACGGACCTGCGCGTCCCAGGCCAGCGCCAGGTCGCGGTCGCGTCCGGACTCCCTCGCCAGCCGCGCCCGCTCTTTAACCGTCAGGAACGGCCCGCGATAGCGGAGCCGGCGCGCCAGGGCGGTCATCACGGCGACCGGATCAGGCTCGGTGGCGACCTCGAACCGATCGGCCAGGTCGAGCAGCGCCTCGGCGACGCGCCGGCGCTCGTCCGGGTCGATCGGGTCGTCGCGGTAGGCCGAGCGGTCGGGTGGCGGACGGTCGGATTCGGATGTTGGTGTGGGGGCGAGAACTTGCGACGGCACGGGGCTCGCCTCGCCCCAGTCGTGGCGGAGCGCCAGGCCGAGCCCGACGCCCACCAGCACCGCCGCGCCGCCGACGAGCGGCCAGGCGCGGCTGAGCCAGGTCGGGAACGACCGCCCCGGCCCGCCCTTCGGTTCGTTCGGCGCCTCGGCCGCGACGTCCCGATCGAGCGCGGTCGAGTCGAGGTTCGAGGCGTCCCGTTCGACCCCCGTGAGCCGGGGGAGGGCGACCAGGTCGAAGCGGTTGCCGTTGCCAAACGCCCAGGTCGCCACCGAGGCGCGATCGCGGACGCGCCCGGGCAGCGCGCGCCAGACCTGGCGCGCCAGGGCGTCGATCGGCCCGGCCGACTCGATCGCCACCCGCTTCCCGCGCGCCAGGGCCGCCGCAATCCGGGCGGCGCGGCTGTCGTTCGGTTCGTTCGGCGCGGCCGGCGGCTCGACCCGCCACGTCCCGGGAGGTAGGCTCCGGGTCGCGGCGGTCCAGTGGCTTCGCAAGGCCCCCGCGAGGCCGAACGGGTTGCACCCTGCCCGGCGATAGTCGCGCGGGCTGACGAACAGGGCGTGGAAGGCCAGGGCCCCCGGCCGCCCCCGATCGTCGCGCCCCTGCGGGCTGACGCCGACGATCATCCACGGCCCGCTCGCCAGCCGGAGCGCGAACAGCGCCCCCGACTCGGCCGCGCCGGCGGGCCGCTCGCCGTACCGCTGACACGCCGCGCGCAGCTCCGCGAGCCACTCCGGCCGGCACCCCGGCGACTGCGCCAGCATGGCGTATCCCTGGTCCCGGAACGGGAAGCTCCCGTAAACAGCCTGCTCGAAGCTCACGGCGATGGGCGGCATGGGTCCTTGGATCCTATTCCGGCTTCGACACATCCAGGGCCGGGTTCCTGGGGAAGAAATTGCACGGCAGCAGCACGAAGCCGGCGCGGCGGGAGGGCATGACGGGCCACTCCTCGGGGCGCGGGGTGTGGGTCACTCCCATCGTGTACCACACGACGACGTCTTGGTCCTCCAGCGGACGGTTGGCGGCGGTCCAGCGGGGCAGGCCGTCGCCGCCCGGGCTCAGGGTCGGATATTCACCGGCCGCGTGCATCTGGGCGGGATCGTGACGGGTGACCCAGACGTGGGCGTCGAGGAAGCCGGCCCGCTTCCGCACCGAGGAGTTGGCCGAGGCGTACGGCACCGTGTTCTCGCCGGGGACGAGGAGATAACCCACCGGGTGGCCCGACGCGTCCTGGACCGAGCGATTGACCACCTTCCACTTGCGCCCGGAGGCCAGGTCGAGCTGCCGCCGGCCCTCGCGCTCCGAACGGAGCAGGGTCTCCTTCATGACGAAGGCGTTGCCGTGGGGATTCTCCGGCCCCTCCGGCAACGCCTCCGTCGCCAGTTCCACCACGCTGTTGGCGACGCCGTCGACGTCCAGATCGAGCCGGAAGTTGAAGAAATGCTGATGGTGGATCGCGACCAGGCCCGCGGCGACCTCGTGCCCGAACGGCGTAGCGTTCCCCCCATGCTGCGGGGACATCACGGTCTCCGCCGCCTTGACCAGCATGATGCCGGTGTGCACCACCTCCAACTCAAGGGCGCCGTCTTGGTGGAAGATCCATTCGAAGCCGTAGGTGTAGTTGCCCAGGGTGGTGAAGCTGGTCAGGACCAGTTGCCGCGCCCGGCGGGACTCGGTGTCCGTGCCGTGGCTCGCGTGTCTCCAGAGGACACCTCCGTCCCGCTCGAAGAGGGCGACCGCGCGGGGGATCTCGCGGAACGTCACCCCGTCGTCGTTGGCGAACGCGTCGTCGAAGAAGGTGGCGTTGACGGGGCAATCCGTCCCCGGCTCCAGGGAATCGGCGAGGGAGCCGAAGCCGTATTCCCCCTCGTCGAAGGCGTTCCGGAAGGACCAGCCCGGGCCCGGATCGCCGTAGGGCACGACCATCTCGGACAGCGCGGCGCGATAGAGGATCGGGCGGAACCGCCCCCGGTCTTCGTAGCCGACCGTGAAGAGGACCAGCCCCTCGCGCGGGTGCAGGGCGAAGCGGAAGCGCCAGTTCTGCCAGCGGACCTCGCGCCCCCGCACCTCAAAGCTCGCCCCCTCCGGCTGCGCGATCCGCAAGGGCTTGGGGGCCGTCCTGGTCGGACCGATCGACTTCGCGTCGAAGTCGGCGTTGGCCTTGGGGATCGGCCCTCCCGTGTCCTGGACGCGGAGGACCTTCTTCGCCTTCAGGTCGATGGAAACGACCAACCCCTCGATGGGCCGGGCATAGGGGTTGCGGGAGCGGCCCCGGTCGAAGGAGATCACCCGAGCGGCCCGTCCGCCTGGCTCGTCGGGTCGCAAGTCGGACCCCGGTCCCCACGTGTCGAGCAGGATCTCGTCCGGGTCCTCGATCCCGCGCCTCTTGATCGCTTCCTTCCACCTCGGGTCGGCGCGGACGAGCTCGGCGACGATCCGGTAATCCTCGCCGTGATAGCCGGGCTGCGCCCCGGGCACCTCCCGCCACGAGACGAGCCTTTGATCCCCGAGGTCGACGACGGCTTCGCAGAGCCGCGGTCCCTCCCGGTCGTAGACGACGGCGAACGCCCGCCGGCGCACGGGGCCGCCGGGCGTGAAGTTCCACACCGCGTCCTTGGGCGGTTCGTCGAGCACGATCATGGGGAAGCGATCTCCGGGGCCGACCTTGCCCTGGGACTTCAGGACCCGGACGGCCGTCGCGATCTCGTCCTTGCTCAACGGGTCGAGTGGGTGGGGCGAGATGGATCTCTCCGCAGCGGTGCCCCATCCTGGCGTGACCCAGCACGCCGCGACGGCCGCCGCGATCATCCAGGACGGCAAGAACTTGGGATCAGGTGCATGATGGGTCGGGACGGGCGATCTCATGGCTAAAGAAACTCCCGGATTCGCAGGTGTTCGCCCCGAAGAGGCGGGAATCGAAGTCCACCGGCATGGTGATCCCCACCGGGGAGTCTGACATCCCTTCGCTGGGGTGTCGGGCATGTCACCGGCCGTTTGTGAGACTGACCTTGAGGCGACGTCAGCTCGCCGGGTGATGCTGCTTTGCCCTCCTGCTCCAAACAATATCAAACAAATCTTCAATATGCCGTTCGGCCCCCGTTTCTTGTTGACAAGTCCTGAGGAGTATTACTATCCTGATCGTTTGATCAATCTACAGCGGAATTGACCACGTCTCCTTCCGCTGGCGTCCCTCGAAGACGAGGACCCACCGTTGGACAACGCAACCTACTTCGAGAAACTCATTGGGTCGGTCACGAGGATCGCCCGCCATTCCTACTACCCCGGCAAGGAGCATACCGTCGATCTGTGCATGGAGGAACTCGAGGAATTAGCGCACTCGGGGCGGATCACCGTCGGACAGTTGGATGCGCTCCGAGAGTTACTCCTCGGCGAAGAGCCCGCCTCCTTGCCGAAGCGAGATCACGGGGGCGCCAGGTCGGAAAAGACGCGGATCGCGATCGCCTGTCAAGGCGGCGGGAGCCACACGGCGTTCACGGCGGGCGTCCTCCAGGAGATCTTGGAGCGGAAGGACGACGACCTGGAGATCGTCGCGCTCAGCGGCACCTCCGGCGGGGCCATCTGCGCCCTGCTCGCCTGGGATGGCCTGCTCCGGGGCGATCCGCAGCGGGCCGTCGACCAGTTGCAGCAGTTCTGGCAGGACATCACCGCCAATTCTCTCATCGACGCCTTCCTGAACTACTCGATCCAGATGGCCAGCCGCATGCGTGCCATCTTCGCCGTCCCCGAGATCGGCCCCTACAGCGATCCCTCCTGGGGCCAAGAGCAGTTGCGGCAGATGCTCGAACGGCGGGTGGATTTCGAGCAGGACCGATCCCTGGCCGGGAAGAAGGGCGCCCCCGCACTCCTCGTCGGAGCCGTCGATGTCCGGAATTGGACCTTCAAGGTGTTCCAAGGCCCGGAGATCAGCGCCGATCGGATCCTGGCCTCGGCCGCCATCCCCGACCTCTCCCCGGTGGCCGTCCTCGATGACCACTTCTATTGGGACGGTTTCTTCTCCCAGAATCCGCCGATCCGGCAGCTGACCGATTTCCAACCCGACGAAATCTGGGTGATTCAGATCAACGGGGCCAACTTCAAAGAGTTGCCGCGCAGGGCGGGCGATCTCTCCGACCGCTGCCTCGAGCTGTCCGGCAATCTGACGCTGGAGCAGGAACTCCGGTTCATCCAGAAGATCAACGAGTGGCTCCAGCGGGGTGTGCTGATCGACAGCGATTACCGGCACATCGAGGTGCATCGGATCGTCCTGGAACGCGACCTGGACACCATCTCGAAGTGGGACCGGAGCGGAAGTTTCATCCGCAGCATGATGGACTATGGCAGGGCGCGGACGAAGGAGTTTCTGGACGAGAGGGCGAAAATCGCCGTGTAGCGGATCGCCCAATACGCCGGGTGCCACGGGTTCGGTCCTTGTCACCCGACATCTGGTTTTGCCGCTCATCCCGACATCACTATTGCCGCCTATTCGCCTTGACGCCGAGGGCACCGGGATAGAGTCAGCGGCTCCACACGCTCGCGACTGAGTTCGGCGGCAGGGAGGCGTCTCAGCAACTCGCCTCGTTCCTCGGTCGCATCCCACTCCAACATCACCGGATCCAGTTGCACATAGACCACCTGACCGGCCCACTCTTGCCCGACGTAGCGGTCGCGGTTGTCGATCGATACCTTGAACTTGGGGAAGGCGGGGGGTGCCGAGCACGTGGACGATAAAGAACTGGCCGCTCGCCTCGCGCAGCGCGTCGCTGACGAGGCGGAGACGCAGGGTGTCGCGGCCGTAGAGGACGCGGAGCCGAAAGTCGAGGTCGCCCTGGAGGTCGAGGGTGCCCCGGCCGTGCAGGCTGAAGGCGTCGCCGGATCATCGTCGGGTCGCGGCGCTCTTCACGCCCTCACCCCGATGTCGGACGCATCGGAGAATGAGACGGCCGGCAGAGACGACGGCCACGGCCCCAAGCAGGGCAAGAGGGCTCGGTTCAGGGACAGGGACAGGAAGGGGAGCCAGCAGGTGATCCGTCACTCCACCTGCTGTGCCAATCCCCGCATCCTGCCGAACTTGATCACTGGCGTTGATGACCGGCTGCGGGAGGACAGGAGGCAAGGTCGCCTGAGACCGAGTCGGATCGGCGATGCCGCCGTCGGGAAGGGGAAGGCGCGTCCCGTTGGTCGCGCTCAACACACCGACTTTCACCCCAGGAAGATTCGTCCCGGTTGGGTCACCGAGCAAACCGCGATCGCTCGATACGGCAAGGGGCGTATTATCGGAGGTGGTGGGGCTATTTTTGATCGCCGCGGCGCCTGTGTTACTCGGGGCGCCGAGCACCTGGTTGAGCACAGCGACACTGACAATCTGGCTCATGGTATTGGCGACGGCAAGGTTGTTGGCGGAGTTCAAGCCGCCGATGGCCTGGCTGGAAGCGTTGGTGCCTGCGGCATTGATCGTGCCGACGGCGGTCTGCGCTGTTGTGCTGCTGAGAGAGTTCGACCCACCGACCGCCGGGCCGGAAGCGCCGGCGCCTGGGGTACTGCTGGCGATACCCGCGCCTCCCGCCATTGGACTGGAGGTGCCGGCGCCTGGGGTACTTCCCGCCATTGGACTGGAGGCGCCGGCGCCTGGGGTACTGCTGGCGATGCCCGCGCCTCCCGCCATTGGACTGGAGGTGCCGGCGCCTGGGATACTGCTGGCGATGCCCGCGCCTCCCGCCATTGGACTGGAGGCGCCGACACCTGGGATACTGCTGGCGATGCCCGCGCCTCCCGCCATTGAGCCGGAGGTGCTGGCGCCTGGGGTACTTCCCGCCATTTGACTGGAGGTGCCGGCGCCTGGGGTACTGCTGGTGATGCCCGCGCCTCCCGCCATTGGACTGGAGGCGCCGACGCCCGGGGTCTGAGCCGTCGCATTGCCGGCGCTGCTCGGACCACCCACCGTTTGTCCGGAGGCGCCGGCGCCGGTGGCATTGCTCGCGCTGCTCGGGCTGCCGATGGCCTGGCTGGAGGTGCTGGCGGCGTTGAAGTTGACGCCCGCATTGTTGGCCGCCCCGACCGCGGTGGCCGTGCCACCGAGGACCTGGGCCGAGGGGTTGATGGCGGTGGCACCTCCGGTCCCTCCGTTGGCCGGAGTGCGATCACCGGCCGCCGTCGTCGAGGCAGGGCCGGGGGCCGGGGGGTTGATCGGGAAGCCCGATTTGCCGACGCCTTCCAGGCCGCCATGGCCGTGCTCGAAGCTGCCAACGGCCTGGGCCGACGATCGACCAACCACCCGGTTGACCTCGCCGGCCCCGGTGGTCAGGTGGGTCGGATCGGTGAATGGACGTCCTTCCGTCGCAGTCGAATCGCGATCAGGAGCCGCGGCGCTGGTCTGTTGACTCCCATTGCCAGCGACTCGCCCCGTGAGGGATTCGCTGACGCCCGCAGCCGAACGATCCCCTGCATCGGGCCACCGGGTGCGGCCGCTGGACATCGGGTGACTCGCCCTCCCGGTTCCCATGTCACTGTCATTGACCCCCGGAGAAGCATTGCTCGTGCTGCCCGGGATGAGAGGTTGGGTAATGAGGGGGTTGGCGGCGGCTCGGGGGATGGGAAACAACGCGATCAACGCGTGCAGCGCGAGACAGTTCGTGAGTATCTTGCGCGATCTCACCTTCGCCTCCTGGGTGACGACACCGGCGAGAAGGGCTCGCAGGGCGAGCCCTTCAACCTCCATGTCCCTGTACTCGCATGATGGGGGTGTGACGATCGAGGGGTGTGGGCTTCGAGATGTACGGCAACCTATACCAATGCGCGCAATGTCTGTCAACCCATCATGCTCAGGGGTCAGGCCGAGTTTGGAACTCGACGGGGCTTCGATCCCCTGACGTCCTCACCTCACCAGCCGCCGGCTCCTGGCCGTCCCCGCTGCTCGGCGCGGCGCTGGCCGAGGGACTTGACGCGGTCAGAGACTTGCGGCAGGGGCTCCAGCTTGAATTTGGGGAAGGCGGGGGTGCCGAGCACGTGAACGATGAAGAATTGGCCGCTCGCCTCGCGCAGCGCGTCGCTGACGAGGCGGAGACGCAGGGTGTCGCGGCCGTAGAGGACGCGGAGCCGAAGGTCGAGGTCGCCCTGGAGGTCGAGAGTGCCCCGGCCGTGCAGGCTGAAGGCGTCGCCGGTGAACCGGATCGGGTCCAGGAGCGACTTGCCGTCGCGGATCGTGATGGCGATGTCGGCCGAGTCGAAGGCGGTCTTGGTCGCGGGGGAGAGGTTCAAGAGCTTGACCAGGCGGAGGAAGCCGGGCAGCTCGCCGAGGTCGCCCCGGACGATGTGCGCCTCGCCCTGGCCCTGGAGGGTGTGTAGGTCGTTGCCGAACCCATTCAGGTCGAGCCGGCCATAGACCTGGCCGCGGAAGTTCTGGTGGCCGGGCAGGCTCTGCGCGTAGCGCTCCAGGTCGGCGCCCTGCACGACGATCGAGGCATTGTAGTGGGGGATCGCGTCGAGGCTGACCGCGAACCGGCCGGCGATCTCGCCGCCGAGGAACGAGCCCCGGATGTCGCTCAGCCGGGCGACGCCCCCCTGCACGTCGATCGGCGATCCGAGCCGCGTGACCTGCTGGCCGAGCAGGCTGATGCTTTCGAGCTGGAGGGCGCCGTGGACTTCGAGGCTCTCGCCGTTAAAGCGGCCCCAGACGCTGTCGAGCTGCCCCTGGAGGTGCTCCAGCGGCAAGCCGGCCTGGATCGTGTTGTCGTTCAAGATGACTTTCGCCTTGTCCCACTCGCAGAGGACGGGGTCTTTGTCCCGGCCTGACCAGGCGAGCCGCAGGTTGCCGTTGACCCGGAAGGTCTTGCCGTCATCGAGCCGGCGCGCGAACTGGGCCATGACCGGCGGCATGATCCTGCGGAGCTGCGCGTCGAGCCGGAAGTCGCGGGCGCGGAGGTCCTTGACCCCGAGCCGGAACCGCCCGTTGTCCGCGACCACGACCGTCCCGTCCGCGAACTCGACCGGCGCATCGTGGAACAGGAAGCCGACGTCCTTCATCGTCACCGTGCCGTTGTGGAAGACGAACCGGCCCTTGATGTGCTCCATCGGAAGCTCGAACGTCCCCCCCAGATCGATCCCCGGCTGCGGCGCCCGGGTGAACTGGAGATGGATGCCGGTCGAGGGCCGCGGGTCGATCACCAGGTGATAATCGTCCGGTCGGCCGGGCGCGACCTGAATCCTTGCCGCGACATCGCTGGAGCCGATCGGGTTGATCGTGGCCCACGACTTCCGCCAGGCCGGCGGCAGCGCCTCGCGCAACTGGTCGTCGAACGGCAGCTTCTCGGCGTTCAGGAGGAGGTCCACCAGGAGTGGCTCGCCGGGGCCGGTCCAGGGAGTTGCGAGCTTCTCAACCCGCCCGCTCCCGGTGATGACCGCCTGGCCATTGCTGCCGCGCATGTCCTTGAAGATCCAGAGGTTCGGGTGCAGCTCGAGTCGGCCGGTCAGGTTCTCCACGGGGTACGGCAGCCCGGCCCACTTGATCGCGCACCGCTCGTTGAGGTCGAGAGCCGCGTCGAGCTTGACGGTCCCCTTCGGGTCGTCGTTCGGCCCGGCGGGGGGTATCCGCTCGACGTGGGCGCGACCGCGCACGGTGCCGGTCGGCTGGAACTCCTTGACGACCGCGCGGACGTCGGGCGGGATCGCGTCGAAGAGGGTCTTGTCGATCGGTAGCGCCTCCCCCTCAAAGTCGAGCTGCACATGCGCGTCGGGGCCGGGATTGTCGATCGTGCCGGTGGCCCGGAGCGGCTTGTTGCCGACCAGGGTTCGCATGTCAAGCCGGATCTGCTGCCGCTCGAAGATCAACGTCCCCTGAACGTGGTCGAGCGGGTATTTGAAATGGCGGTAGAGCATCGCGACGTCGCGGCAATCGACCCGCATGCCGAACCCGACCGGCCCGGCCTCCTGCGCGCGGACCATCTGGACCGAGATGCTCACCCGCCCGCGCGGCCGGTACTCGTCCCAGAGGTCGGCGAACTCGGGCGGGGTCCAGGCGTGGAGCCGATGGTCGAGCTCCAGGTCGATGACGTGCAGCAACAGGTTCAAGGGGGCGCGCTCGGGGTCGCCGAGCGTGAGCGTCCCCGCGGCGCGGGCGGTGGTCGTGCCGTTGTACCCTTCGGCCCGCTCGATCGTGAGCACGTCGTCGCGGAGCGTGACGCTGGCCGCCAGGTCGTTGAGCGGGAAGGGGAGCTTGGGGCAGTTCCAGACCCCCGCCCGCAAGCGAGCCGAGGCGTCGTAGCGGATCTTGGGCCGAGCGTTTGGGTCGTAGACCACCTGCGCCAGGCGGATGTCCATCTCGCCGCTGGTCAGGCCCAGTCGCTTGACCTGCGCGCGGATCTCGACCGGCAGCCGGCGGTAGGACGTGTCGGAGACGGCCAGCCGGGAGACGTCGCCCCGGAGCGCGACCCGACCGGTCGCCGTGTCGATCGTCCCTTGCAGGCTCACGCGGTCGAAGGCGTCGCCCCGCGCCGAGCCCTCGAACTGGTAGACCCGGGGAGCGGTCGACTCGACCTTGAGCATCACCTCGCGGAGGACCGCGACGGAGCTGTCGTCGCCCTCGACCAGCTCGACCGTCCCGTTTTGGATCAGGACCGGCGGCGTCTCCTTCAGCGGCGGGCCGGGCCAGGGGTCGGCCAGCAACCCCTGGAAGTTCCACGTCCCATCCTTGCGGCGGCGGAGCCGCAAGGTCGGCTGCGCGACGACCACCTCGCGCGGGACGAACCGCCCCTTGAACATCGCCCGCGCATCGTGCTGGATATGCAGCCAGGGGAGCCGGGACACCAGGAACAACGCCCCGTCAAGCGGCTGCCGCACCGCGACGTGCGACATGGCGATCTCGCCGGCGAACGGCCGCACGCGCACCCGACCCAGGTCGAGCTGTGAGCCCGGCAAGTAGCGCGGCGCCTCGGCCCGGATCATCCCGGCCACCGTCGCGCTGTCGGTCACGTAGGCATAGGCGAACCAGAGCCCCCCGGACACGCTCGCCAGGACGAGGATCGTCCCCCAGAACAGGAATTTCCAGACGCGGCTTCGAATCCAGATCCGCCTTCGGACGCGCATCGGCCGAGACCTCCCTCCCTGGAGATACCGCGGGCGATTGGATGCCAAATGGAAAATATCAAAATAAAATTCTATTTTTTATCATCTGTCATTTGACATCTGCCATTTTGAATTCTCAAAGAGCCTCCGCGCCCCGATCGCGGCCAGACCCAGGGCGGGGACAGCGGCGGGGATGCGGTACCGCATCGAGCTGGCGAAGACCATGTGCAGGGCGCAGAAGTAGACCAGGGGCCCGGCCAGCAGGACCAACGCGCGCGGGTCGCGGCGGCGGTCCCAGGCGCCGTGCGCCAGCAAAACGTACAGCGGCACGGTGACGGCCGCGCCGGCCAGGTTGACCATCGGCGAGCGGAACTGCTCGGTGTTGGGCCAGGGGCTCCAGAACCGCGCCAGCTTGATCGCGGCCAGTTCCAGGGTGCGCCCCGGATGCGCCCGGACGAACGCCAGGGCCCGCCGCCGCAGCTCGGCGTCCTGGGTCTCCTCGTCGAGCGGCCAGACGTCCGGCGCGGCCATGAAGTCGTCCATGTCGCTGGCGCCGGTGGCGCGCGGGTTCAGGCCATCGTAGAGGCTCGCCCCCGCCCAGAGGGCGGTCGGGACGAACCGGCCGTAGATCCGGGCGTTGCGCACCCACCAGGGGGCCATCACCAGCACCACGCCGAGCCCGACCAGCAGCGCGCCTTTCCGCGCCCCGGCGCGTCGGCCGCGCCCGCTCAGGACGATCCAGGTCAGCAGCAGCGCCGGGACGCACAGCGCCCACGACGGCCGGACCAGGACCGCCGCCCCGGAGGCCAGCCCGGTCGCCAGGGCCCAGAGCCCCCCGCGCCGCGGCGGGCCCGCGCTGGCCGCCGGCCAGAGCACCGCCAGGCCCCAGAGCGAGACCAGCATTAGCGGGATGAACACCGCCTCGGACAGTACCAGGGCCGCCGTGACGACGAAAGAGGGCTCGAATGCCGCCAGGCCCGCCGCCAGCAGGGGGACGGTCCCGAGGCGCCCGCGCGACGCCTCGTCGCCGGTGACCTGCGCGGTCAGCCGAGCAACCAGCCAAACGCACCACGTCCCGAGCGCCGCCTGGACCAGCCGGACGGGGAGCACGCGCTCGCCGAAGACGAGCTGGCAGGCCGCCAAAAAAAGCGGGTAGCCCGGCGTCCGGAGGGCGAAGCGGGGCAAGTCGCCCCACTCCACCACTTCGAACGGTGCCCCCTCGCGGATCGTCCGCGCCAGATGCCAGTAAATCTGCGGGTCGGGAAAGACGCACAGCGTCCCCCTGCGCCGAGTGAACCACTGGACCACGATCGCCGCCAGGACCCGGAGCCCGAACGCCCCCTCCAGCACCAGCGACCTCCCGGCCGGTCGTTCGTTCGCGTTCGCTCGGGGTTGAGGCGCGGGGACAGATGCGGCCATGGAACGCCGGGACCGGGGACGAGGGGCCAGCCCAAGGGAGATGCTCGGGAAGGGCGATGGGATGATACGCCAAAGCCCTTCCCAGGGTCAACCGCAACGGCCCCGGCCATTTCCGCGGAGGCGGCCGACGTGGGGACGGCGCGGGTGAGGGAGCTTGGGTCGGTTGACGGACTCCTCCCGCCGACCGAACGCCGGAGGAGGATCGAGGGGCGAAACGGGGCGTTCACCCCTCGATGGGCGATCTCATTCAATATTCGTTCAAATCAAAGGGTCGCAAATCGTCTTCCTCGCGGCAATACAAGGGGTCCTTCCGGCGGACTGCCCGAGCGGTGATGACGTACCTGATGTTTTCGTTGCCGGGATCCCACTTGTCCTCCCGCTCCACTTCGAAGAAGTTGCACTCGATCCACTGGCGGAGACAGGGGATCGTCGGAACCCACCAGTTCGAGTTGTCAAAACAGAACGTGTTGCGATAGTAGAATCGCGCGAAGCAGTCGTTGGCGTCCGCGCGTCGCGGGGGGACCGGCGGCGCAGGGGGGTCCGTGCGGAGCATTCGCCTGAGGCGATGGCCGAGCCCTCGTCGCGGGGTCTCCACGCGGCTTGTCTCCTCCGCCTTGGGCTGATTGAGGTCGATGATTGCCCCCTCGACAAGGATGATCGCCCCCTCCTTCATCACCCGCCTCAGGGTGCAGAGCGCCCGGAGGGGATCTTTCAAGTGGTAGTAGACGCCCGCGAAGAGGACCACGTCGAAGTCGTTGACGCCGAGTTTCTCGACATCGTAAACCGAGAGATGAGGGAAATATTTCGCTTTCGAATTCAAGATTTGATGGGCGAGTTCGAAGGTCGGGAGCTGGTTATTTCTCTGCGAGATGAGGTCGGTAGCGTAGATCTCGGCCGCCCCCCGCTTCTCGGCCTCGAACGACCAGAGGCCATCCCAGCAGCCGATGTCGAGGACCTTCTTGCCGCGGAAATCGATGTCCTTGATCGCCTTCCAGAGGACGGGATTGTGGTCCCCCCATTGCCCCGGGGTAACGATGCCGTCCCCCAGGTCGATCGTTTGTGCCCATGGAAACCGTTTAACTTGCTCGATGAGCTGCTCCCTCGAATGCGTGGTCGCGCTAGCCATTTCGTCCTCCTTGCTTCTTGGCCCGTTCCTTCCATGAATGCCGTTGCTGTGCGCGAATCCCACCGGCGAATAATGGCCTTTGGGCGGCAAGTTGTATCAGAGCGCTTTTCTCCCGTCAACTTGAGGACGCCCTCGATTTTGCACGTTCGCTAGAGAGGCTCCCAGCGCAGGCCGACGGTCCGGCGG
>JBKOZB010000273.1:0-3444 GCA_046744225.1 Planctomycetota bacterium
CGCCGAGCACCTTCCAGGGCATCACCGAGGGCATCGGCCCTCTCCTCAATTGTTGGGCCACGGCCATGCTCGCCATCACGACCTCGCTCAACGTTTGATGTTCCATCCGACCAACCGCGAACCGAACCGCCTGGGAGGAAAGAAGCTGCGCCACCAGATTGGTTCGAAACTCTGAATAAGCAAAATTTTAACTTTGCAAATGTTGCGCCAATCACTGTCGCATGGATTCGGAGAGACGAGGTGCCGGAGCCCCATCGAGTCCTGGCGACGGGCTCGACTCCCCGGCGTCACGAGGACTCAGACCGAGTCGATTTCCCTCAACACCGGGACGCCTCGTGCCGATCACCGTAGAGTGAAACGGCGCGTCGGAGGCGCCGACGAGAGACCGACACGAATCCGCGCCGGGTCGCCAAGTGTAAGCGGCCATCCATAATATGGAAAGGAGACCGGGATGTTACGGTTTGGTCTCGTGCTGATGGCCGTCGCCTTGACGGCGGGCGCGCTCGGGTGCACTCATTGCGACACGTGCGACGACTTCCCGACTCCCTGCGTCGGCTTCAACTGCGGCTACCCGGGCCATCCGGCGCCGTCGGGCACCTACACGGCGCCGTCGATGGGCGTCGTCGGCCCTCCTGCACCGGCGGAAGCCGCGCCGGCTCCGGCCCCCGCGCCGGCTCCTTCGAGCACGGGTGCGCCCGCCCCCGTTCCCACGACTGAGCCTGTGATCACCCCCCCTGCGGCCGAAACGATCCCCGCGCCTGGGGCGGAGACGAGCCCGCCCGCTCCGATGAGCCCGGGAAGCCCGTTCACGACGCCGAAGCCCTGAGCGGAACCGACCGTTCGTCCTCACCCACTGGCCCGATCGCGATTCCCAAGCCTCCGATTCGAACGCTTTCGAACCGGCGGCCTGCTCACCTATCTCCTTCGTTCTTGCGAGAACCTCGGTACCGTTTGCCAGGCCCATCCCTGCACGCCGGACGCGGAAAAAAACGCTCCCCCTGGCCGAACCTTCGGCCGCGGGGAGCGGTGTTCCGGGAG
Source organism: Planctomycetota bacterium (assembly GCA_046744225.1). Lineage (GTDB taxonomy): Bacteria > Planctomycetota > Planctomycetia > Isosphaerales > Isosphaeraceae > JBKOZB01. The sequence continues at coordinate 1,039 of JBKOZB010000273.1, forward strand.
AGGCGGTCAGGGTCGGGCGGGTCAGGCCGGGGTAACGACGCTGGTGATCTGGACCATCGTCTGCGACTGCCGGTGTCCCTTGCGACGACGTATGTTCTTGCGACGTCGGAATTTCTGGACAATAATCTTCTTGTCGCGGAACTGGCTGACGAGCTTGCCGACCACGCGGGCCCCCTCGACGAGGGGGGTGCCGATCACCGGGGCGCCGGCGCCCGCGATGAGCAGGACCTTGGGAAAAACCAGCTCGCTGCCGGGTTCACCCGCCCGCCGATCGACGGCGATGCGGTCTCCCTCGCGCACCCGAAACTGATGACTGCCGTCCTCAAAGATCGCGTACATCCGTCAAAGCTCCTCGCGACCCGGGCTGAAGCCACGGCCGAGCGGCGCCGGGTCCGAATGTCCTCCCGCTGGGGGGCCCGCGGCGACCTCGATGGCTGTCGAACCGAGGTCGGGGGCTGACAAGGAAAAAGTCAATTTATAACTGTTTCCGGGACGCTTGCCAAGAGCAAGCGCCCCGGTCTCGGCTCGCGCCGGCTCAATGCAGCGCCCGGCGGCTGGACGGGGCGGACGGGGGCAGGAGCCGCACCTCGCTGCTGTTGCCGTCGAAGCAGTCGATCTGAAGGTAATCGGCCGGGACGCTCTCCTCGCCCCGGATGTGGAGCGTCATGTTCGCCTCGCTCTCGATCCGGGCGATGTCGCGCCGCTTCCGGTTGTTCAGATAGGTGGCGACCGGGATGCTGACGCTGACGTTGACCCGGCGGATGTCGTCGCGGTGCGAGGCCAGGGCGAGCAGGCGCATCACGTCGATCGACATGCTCTCGACGGTCTTGACGACCCCCGCGCCGGCGCAGTGGGGGCAGTCCTCGTAGACGGACCGCTTCAAGCTGGGCCGGATCCGCTGGCGGGTCATCTCGATCAGGCCGAAGGCGCTCATGCGGAGGACCTTGGTGCGGGCCCGGTCGCGCTTGATCGCGTCGCGCAGCGCCCGCTCGACCCCCCGGCGGTGCCGCTCGTCGCGCATGTCGATGAAATCGTTGACGATCACGCCGCCGAGGTCGCGGAGCCGGAGCTGGCGGGCGATCTCCTTGGCGGCCCGGAGGTTCATCTCGTAGGCCGTCTTCTCGGCGTCGTTCTCGACCCGGAAGTTGCCCGAGTTGACGTCGATCGCGACCAGGGCCTCGGTCTGGTCGATGACGATCGAGCCCCCTTCGGGGAGCGGGACGTGTCGCCGCTGGATCTTGGCGATCTCGTCCTCGATCCCGTACTTGTGGAACAGCGGCACTTTTTCGTCGTAGAGCTTCAGGCGGTTGACGAACCGGGGCATGACGACCCGGAGGAACTCCTGGGCGCGTTCGAAGGCGGCCGGCTCGTCGATCCAGATCGTGTCGATCTCGGACGTGAAGATGTCGCGGATGGTCCGCGTGATCAGATCCGATTCCTGATAGATCGGCGCGGGGGCCCGCGCCTTCTTGATCCGGCGGAGGATGACCTTCCAGAGTCGGAGCAGATAGGCGAGGTCGCGGGCCAGCTCGCGCTTGGTCCGTTCGAGCCCGGCGGTCCGGACGATGAAGCCGAGCCCCTGGGGGGGGTTCAGCTCGTTCATGATCTCGCGGAGCTTGCGGCGCTGGCCCTCGTCGGCGATCTTGCGCGAGACGCCGACGCGGTTCAGGCCGGGCATCAGCACGAGGTAGCGGCCGGGAATGCTGATGTAGGTCGAGAGGGTCGGCCCTTTCGTGCCGATGCTCTCCTTGATGACTTGCACGAGGACCTCGTCGCCGCGGCGGAAGACCTCCTGGATCGCGGGCTTCGCCATGCCCCGGCCGCGCGCAAACCGGCCGCCACGTCCGGGCTCGGCCTCGTCGTCACGGCGGGGGCGGGCCTCGAACCCGCGCAGGCCCATCTCGCGCTCCAGCTCGGCGATCTCCTCGATCTCGCGGCGGATCTCCTCTTCGAGCTCGGGGTCGATCTCCTCCTCGCGGACGGGAGCGGCTTCGCGGAGCTCGCCCGAGACGGCCTCCTCGTCCTCTTCCTCGGCCTCCTCCTCGACCTCGCGTTCGTGCTCGAGCTCGTCGCCGAAGTCGAACTCGTCGAGGTGGGTTTCCTCGGCCTCGATCGCGGCGTGCTGGACGGGCTCGTGCTCCGTCTCGGGCTCAGTCTCCTCGTCGTCGAAGTCGGTCTCGAATTCTTCGGCCGAGGGCGTGCCGGCGGTTGCTTGCTCGGGCCGGCCGCGCTCGCGACGGCGGCCCCGGCGACGGCGGCGACGGCGCGGGGGTTCCAGCCGGCCGGCGCCGGGGGCCAGGTCCTCCGCGGCGGTTTCGGCCTCAATTTCGGGCTCGATCTCCGGCTCGGCGGCCGGCTCGGACCACGCCAACGGGGGAGGCGGCGGGAGCTCGGTTTCGGGGCCCA
>JBKOZB010000256.1:0-3364 GCA_046744225.1 Planctomycetota bacterium
CTCGAGACAGAAAAGCAAACACCGCGCCAAGGAGAACCGAACGGCCCTGAAGGCATCGCTCGGTGCGGGGTGTCAGCCCTCATTCGTTTTTTGAGCTACAACGCAGCCTGCCTCTTTTCTTCACGTTCACTGGCGGCCGGACGACTGCGATCAAGGCGGAAAGGGTGGCATGGTCGCTCTTCCCATCCCAATATTTCTCCAAACGTTTGTTCCCGCTCAGCGACGCTGCGCCGGGAGACGATTTTCCCCCGTTCTGAGCGAGTGGCGCAAATCGGCGCGATCCGGTGCGGGTTTCCTGGTCAGAGGTAGAGCAAGTCCGTCCTTGAACTTGAGGCACGCGAGATCTCAGGGAACTCCGCTGGACAAGATAACAGATACAGCCAGCCCTGCGAACCCGGACTTACACCCCAGCTTGAACGCGAAGTAAACAATTGGTTGACGCGATTTTAAACGGGGGATACTATTAAACACGATGATCCAGGATGGAGCCGCCCTTGGAACGACGGTGTTCCGAGGACCGCCACGCCCCGCTGGAGGTTCGCCCCTCGAAGGCTGCCGAGATGCTTCCATCGTCTCGCGCGTCGAGGGTCATGCCGATTCACGGTCCACCTCTCGCCTCCTCGCGTTGCCCCCTCTGGACCATCACACCGAAGCTCTGGCCAGTTCCGGGGAGGTCTCCTCGATGCATTCCTCGTTGCGACAGCGTTGGTTGGTCCGTCGTGGACTCCTGGCCGTCCTGGCCGTCCTGGGTGGCACGGTCGCGTCCCTGGGTAGCGAGCCCGACCCGAAGACGTACTGGGATCTCAATGACATCCGGCCGGGGATGAAGGGGACCGGCCGGACCGTCATGCTCGGGACCAAGCTCGAAGAGTTCGGCGCCGAGGTCCTCGGGGTGATGAAGGGCGTCAGCCCCGGCCGCGACATGGTCCTCTGCCGCCTGACCGGGTGCAACCTGGAGCACGCCGGGATCATCCAGGGGATGAGCGGCAGCCCGATCTACATCGACGGCAAGCTCTTGGGCGCGGTCGCGTTTGCCTGGGAGTTCGCCAAGGACCCGATTGCCGGCATCACTCCCTTCCAGCAGATGGTCCAGTACGTCCGGTCGAACGATCGCCGGATCGCGGCCGAGGCCAAAGAGCTCGAGAAGGCGGGCGGCATCCGGGCGACCCAGAGCCCGGCTGTGTTGATTGAAGGGCTGGCGGCGGAGGAGTCGTCGAGCACGGGCCTCGTCCCCGTCTCGGGCGGGACGCTGGCGGGGATGCGTCCGATCGCGACGCCCCTGGCGGCCTCGGGGTTCAGCCCGCGGGCCCTGGCGATCCTGGAGGAGCGGCTCCGGCCGATCGGCCTGGCCCCCATGGCCGGCGGTGCCGCGCCGGAACGGGTGCTCCGCGAGGAGGGGGATAAGCCGCTCGTGCCCGGCGCACCCCTGAGCATCGCCATGGTCACCGGCGACTTCGACCTCTCGGGGATCGGCACCGTCACTCACGTCGAGAGGGACCGCGTCTACGGCTTCGGCCACCCGATGTTCAGCCTCGGGGCCTGCGAGTTCCCGATGATGACCGGCTACATCCACACCGTGTATCCCCGCGCCAGCGTGAGCATGAAGATGGGCTCACCGCTCAAGGTCGTCGGCGTGCTCGACACCGACGTCAGCACCGGGGTCGCCGGCCGGATCGGCCCGAAGCCCGACATGATCCCGCTGAGCGTCCGGGTCAAGACCAGCCGCTTCTCCGAGCCACATACCTATCACGTCGAGATGGTCCGCGAGCCGAACCTGCTGCCGACCCTGGTCCTGTCGGTCCTGGCCAACGCCATCGACACCGAGGGAAACCTACCCGAGGAGCTGACCGCCCAGGTCAAGGCGACCGTCCGGCTCAAGAGGCACGACCCGATCGAGCTGCGCGACACACTGAGCGGCCCACGCTACACCGGGCCGATGGGGGCCGCGGCGATGTTCATGCCGGTCGCCTCGATCGTCAACATCGTGGTGCGCAACCCGATGGCCCCGGTCCGGATCGAGTCGATCGACTGCGACGTCGAGATCGCCTCCGGCCGAACCGTGGCGAGCATCGAGTCGGTGCGGTTGGCCTCCGACCGCGTCGAGCCTGGCCAGACGCTCAAGGCGTTCGTCACGCTCAAGCCGTTCAAGGGCGATCGGCAGACCGTCGAGGTCGACCTTCCCTTGCCGGCCGAACTGGAAGCGGGCCAGTACGAGGCGAGCGTCTGCGACATGACCAACAGCCTCCGCCGCCGGTTCCGAAACGAGCCCTCGCTGATGGAGCCGCGTGACCTGCTCGGGCTGCTCCAGGCGCTCCGCCTCCAGACCGTGCCGAAGCGGACCGCGCTCTCCCTGCACGTCCCCTCGCCCGAGCGCGGCCTGGCCGTCCAGGGACAGACGCTCCCGAGCCTCCCCGGCAGCACCCGGGCCGTCTTCGCCTCCAGCCGGCAGAGCCCCGAGCCGGCGGTCCGGTCCGACCTGGTCCAGGTAGTTGATACCCCCTGGGTCGTCGAGGGCGTCCAGACGCTCCACTTCACCGTGGTCAAGGACACCGGGCTCTCGCTGAACGTCCCGGAGCGCTGAGAATCGACCTTCGTAGGGTGGGTGAAACGCACCATCTTTTCATAATGAAGGGATTGATTCGTTTCAAGTATCCTATAGATGTTATTATGATTTCTGAGTGCCGACCTAAGGACGATTCATGATCGATCATTCGCCGGCCGCTCGTCCGATTCCGCGCGCGAGCCTTCTCCTCCTTGGATTCTTCCTTTCGACACTCGGAATCCCGAACCTGGCCCTCGCCAAGCTGGAGACCTGGCGGCAGGAGACCTCGGCCGCGTTCACCAAGGGGCACCGCGAGCGCGTGGTCGTCTCCGACTCGGGTCGGGTCCGGCTCGGGCAAGCCTTGAGCCCTTTGGCGACGCTCGACGCCGTTCACGTCTGGGACCTCGCGCGAACTGGCCAGGGGGTGCTCTACGCCGCGACCGGCGACGAGGGGAAGGTCTTCCGCCGCGAGGAGAAGGACGACGCTCCATGGTCGGTCGCTTACGACGCGGCCGACACCCAGGCGCTCGCGCTGGCCGTCCTGCCCGACGGCCGTGTCTTCGCCGGGACCGGGCCGACCGGCCAAGTCGTCGAGGTGAGTGACCCGAAGCACCCCGCCTCGCGGCCCGACCCGGGCGTCCAGTTTATCTGGGACCTCGCCGCCGACCCGAAGGGAAACCTCTACGCCGCGACCGGCCCGACCGGCCAGCTCTGGAAGCGCTCCCCGGAGGGCCAGTGGTCACTCCTGCTCGACAGCAAGCACCCACACCTGCTCTGCGTCGCGGTCGGTCCCGACGGGTCGATCTCCGCCGGCAGCGACGG
>JBKOZB010000339.1:0-3380 GCA_046744225.1 Planctomycetota bacterium
GCGCCCGGAAGACCGTGATCGAGAGGACCGCGACCGGGATCGAGGCCGAGACCGTCATCCCGACCCGTAGCACCAGGTAGAGCGACGACGCCCCGAAGACGATCCCGAGGACCGCACCCAGGAGGACGGCCGACAAGGTAAACTCGGACGGTTGCTCCTCGTCGGGCACGTAGGGTCGATGGGTCGGGACCAGGGGCTCGGGGGCTTGCATCTCGGCGCGCGGGGGAGGATGGACCGACACGGGTCGACTCCCTTCGGGAACGATCAGGACTCCCCGGTCCGTGCCGAGCCGGCGTTCGCGGAAGCGTCGCACCAGCCAGCGGGCGGACCGCGGGTTTCACGTCGCTATCACCTTACCCGCCGAGCCGGTCTCCGCATAGACCCCAAAGCCCGCCGGGTGCCAAGGGGTGCGGCCTTTGATTTCCTCCTTCCTAAGAAAACTCGGCTCCTGTTGGGGATCTGGTGGTCACCCCTGGACTCCCTGTCAGGCGGGACCGAGGCAATCACCGGGTGGGGCCGACTTCCGTCGGCCCACTTCCTGATCAGAACGGGGGTTCGGGCCGACTGAAGTCGGCCCCACCCGGAACCACCCGCCCCAGTCGTTCGGGAAACGTTGAAGCGGGCCACCAGGAACCTGACCTGAGCCGAAATACTCAAGGACGTTTTTTTTCCGCTCCCGCCCCGATGATGTCAGTGGAGAGCTGCGACTCTACGTTTGTTGGCAATCTGGAGAATAAGCGGTCGATGGTCGTCCGAAAAAATCCTGGGGGCCATTATTCTGTGTGTGATCTTGGAGTCAATTGGGAGGATTAAAAGTTGAGAGGGTGGCGAGACACCTCGAAAAGAAGATAACATCCATCCAATTGACAGAATTGGGATGATCTTTTCCGGGCGATCGGCTACGATGCGCGTCCCATCGGGGGCCGGGAGACGAATTGTTTCGGAGCGCACTTCGCACGATGCGATGTCCTGGGCGAAGGATCGCCTGGATCGTTTGGGGGCTGCCGCTGTTCGGGTCGGCCGTCCACGTCGAGGGTGCGCCGCCCGTGCGAGCCTCGGCGCAGGGAGTCTGGGCCTCGACGCAGGACCGGGGGCTGGCGATCCCCGCGGGGCTGCCACGCTACGACCTGGAGGCGCGGCTCGACCTTTCGGCGCGGAAGGTCGTGGCGCGCGAGCGGGTCCGGTTCACGAACCGAGCCAACGTGGCGGCCCGCGAGCTGGTCTTCCACGTCTACCCGCGTTACCGGGTGGCGGATCAGGACAAGCTCAAGCTGATGAAGACGATGGAGGTGCTCCGGCTCAGCCCCGACGAGTCGCTCGACGCGCAAGGGAGGCGCCTGACCGTCGCGGCGGTCCGGGTGGCGGGGCGCGCCGCCCCGTTCGAGTTCGACCCGAACCTCGATACGGTGATGATCGTTCCCCTGGCCCGCCCGGTCGCGCCGGGGGATTCGGTCGTCGCCGAGATCGACTTCACCGTCGAACTCCCCGACTACTGGGGCCGATGGGGGCACCATAACGGCATCACGTACCTCCTGAACTGGTACCCGGTCCTGGCCTATCACGACGCGAAGGGCTGGGAGCGGACCCCGTTCGTCCCTTGGCATCAGCCCTGGCACCAGGAGGCCGGGCACTACAACGTCCGGTTCGACCTGCCGGCGGACCAGGTCGTCGCCTCGACCGGCCGGATCACCCGGCGCGAGCCGAGCGGGCCGGGGCGGCAGGCCTTGACGATCGTCGCGAGCCCCGCGCGCGACTTCGCCCTGGTCTGCTCGAACCGATTCATCACCGTCGAGCAGCAGGTCGGCCCGACGCGCGTGCGCATCCACACCTTCCCCGAGAACCGGGCCAACGCCGAGCGCATACTGGAATACGCCGCCGAGGTGATCCCGCTCTACGAGCGCTGGTTCGGCCCATACTACGACGACGAGTTCGAGGTCGCCCCGTCGTTCTTCGGCTGGAATGGGAACGAGTGCTCGGGGCTCGTCCTGATCGACGACCGAGTTTTCCGGCTCCCATCGGCCGGGGCGCGCTATCTCGATCACCTGATCACGCACGAGACCTGCCACCAGTGGTTCTGGAATGTCGTCGGCAGCGACGGCTACGCCGAGACGTTCATGGACGAGGGGCTCGTCAACAGCTTCACCGCGCTCCGGCTTGACGCCAAGTACGGCCGCAACGCTCCGCTGATCAACTGGCCGCGCGGTCTGAGCTGGCTCCCCACGATCGGCCGCGAGGACCTCCGCCTGGCGGGCTACTACGGCTGGCGGGCGCGCGGAAATCAGGGCTCGGCGATCCAGGACCTCAAGGCGATGGGCAACCTGAACACCTTGTTCAGCCTGGCCTACGACCGAGGGGGCAAGGTTATCGAGATGGTCCACAACCGGCTCGGCCCCGACCGCTTCTTCGCCTTCTGGTGTCAGATCTACCACGACTACGCGTTCGAGACCTTCCGCTACGCCGATCTGAAGCGCGAGCTGGCGGCGTTCGACTCCGGGACCGACTGGGTCGCCTTCCTCGACGGCTGGCTGGTCGAGCACAAGGACACCGACTGGGGGGTCGAGCGGGTGCGCGTCGAGCGGGCCTCGGTCTCGGACGCGGGGCGGGTCGTCACGGTCGAGCTGAAGCAGAGCGGGGCAATGGTCGAGCCGACGGTCGTCCTCTGCCGGTGCGGCGAGGACGATCTGCGCGTGCCGATCTGGCCCGAGCGGGGCGATTACGACGTCCCTGGCGCCCACGTCGCGCGGCAGGCCGAGGGCGACCGCTGGGTCGTGACCGTGCAGGCGCCGACGGCCCCCTCGCAGGTGCTCGTCGATCCCGACCACGCCTTGCTCGACGCCGTCCCCGACAACAATCGCTGGAAGCCCGAGGTCGCCTGGCGGTTCACCCCGCTGATGACGCCGCTCGACGAGTCGTCGCAGTTCCAGGCGTACGACCGCCCCTCGATCGTCGCCGGGCCGTTCATCGATCAGTACGCGCGGGGCGGGTTCAAGGTCGGCGTCCAGCGGCTCGAGCGCTGGCAATTGACCGCCTGGGCCGGCACCGAGCCGGCGCTCCGCGAAGCGATCTTCGGCGGGCAGTTCACCCTGTTCCACTTCCCCTGGTCGAGCTGGTCGGCCGGCGTCTTCTATGAAGAGGGGCTCTACAACTTCTACAACGACAAGCGCCATTCGGGCGGCCGGGCCTTTCTCCGCTACCGCTTGCTCGAATCGCCAAGCTTCCTGATCGACGATCAGGGGCTCATCGAGCTTTACTTCGGCACCGGCTACGAGTTCTGGCCGGGCGACGACGGCCGGCCGGTCTTCACCGGGACGCTTAACGCGATCGGCGCCCGCTACCGGCTCAGCACGCTCTTCCCCTACTGGGACCCAGTCCAGGGCCGC
>JBKOZB010000335.1:0-2743 GCA_046744225.1 Planctomycetota bacterium
AGTCCTCGGTGCAGAAGTTGAGGGCTTCCTTGGGGTAGACCTTACCGCAGAGGCGACACTTCAGGCCGCTGACGAATTCTCCGTGCACCGGCGATTCTCCCTGCTATGCCCACCCCCGGGCGGGGCCTCGCGGCCGACGAGTTTCGGGTCGGGGCGGGAATTCGAGGACAAACAGCACCCCTCGCGGGTGTCCGGGTGCCAGCTCATCCAGGGGAGACGGGAGAAGCCGAACGACCAAGGAGGGTGGGGATAAGGCGGGCCGGTGGCGACGACACATTGGCCATTCACCGCAGACCATCTTATCTATCCCATCGGCACCACCCGCGCCTTGCTTCGGCGCGAGCGGGCTGGGCAGGAGTTAGCACCAGCATCCACCGCGATGATGGACCGGTTGCTGTGGCGTCGCAGGGCCCGTCCCTCAGCCACTCTGGATAAGATGCGCACCAAATTGTAATTAGAAAACTTTACTCGCGGGGCCGGCCCAGCGTCAAGGCGAAACCTCCCGCCATGCCGGTTTTTCCGAAATCCGCCTGGCGCCAATCCTCGCGATCGGCTCCGAGAAAGGAAGGGGGACGCACCGACCCTTGGCCGGCTTTCGCCGTAGAATAGGAGAGGAGAGGCGTCTCCGGCCGGTTTCCCACCCGCTCGTCCCCTTCCGGCCCGCCGCTCCGGGAGTCCTCGGCGATGGCCTCTCTGACGATCGATCGGAACATCTCCCTGGGGTCGCTCGAAGACCGGACCCAGGCGATCGGGCGCGCGCTGTTCGCCGAGGTCGGCGACGGCCCGTCGGTCTGGGAGCGCTCCTGGTGGGACGACCGCCTCATGAACCTGACGATGGGCGACCCCTCGGTCAAGGTCCAGCTCTTCCGGCTCATCGACGCGATGCCGGTGCTCAAGGGGACCGAGCCGATCCGGCGGCATCTCGAAGAATATCTCGACGAGGCGGGGGACAGCGTCCCCTGGTGGCTCCGCCTGGCCGTCGCGCTGGCCCCCGAGGGGACGCCCGGCGCCTGGCTCCTGGCCCGGCTGGTCCGGTTCGGCGCCGAGCACATGGCCCGACGGTTCATCGCGGGGACGACTCCGACCGAGGCGTTCCAGACCGTCCTGCGGCTCCGCCGCCGCCGCCTCGCCTTCACCGCGGATTTGCTCGGCGAGGCAGTCATCAGCGAGGCCGAGGCCGAGCAGTATCAGCGCACCTGCCTGGATCTGCTCCGCGGCCTGGCCGGGCCGCTCGCCGCCGAACCCGAGGTCGCGCAGATCGACCGTGACAACCGCGGCCCGATCCCGCGCGTCAACCTCTCGCTCAAGCTGACGAGCCTGACCGCCCGGTTCGATGCCCTGCACGCCGAGACGACCGCCACGCGTGTCGCCGACCGGCTTCGTCCGATCCTCCGCCTGGCTCGCGAGGTCGGGGCGTACGTCCACGTGGACATAGAGCAGTACGCCCACAAGGACCTGACCTACGCCATCTTCCGCTCGGTCCTGTCCGAGCCCGAGTTCCGCGACTGGCCCGACGTCGGGATCGTCGCGCAGGCGTACCTGCCCGAGGCCGAGGAGGACCTTCGTGCCCTCGATGACTGGGTGCAACAACGGGGCACGCCGGTCACGGTCCGGCTGGTCAAGGGGGCGTACTGGGACTATGAAGTGGTGCTCGCCCGCCAGCTCGGCTGGCCCGTGCCGGTCTTCCAGGAGAAGTGGAGTACCGACTCCTGTTACGAGCGCTGCGCACGATTCCTGATGGAGCGGCACGACCGGCTCCGCCCGGCCCTGGGGAGCCACAACGTCCGGAGCCTGGCGCACGCGATGGCCGCCGCCGAGGCGTTCGGCGTTCCGCACGAGGGCTACGAGATCCAGATGCTCCACGGCATGGGCGAGCCGATCCAGCGCGCCCTGGTCAGGCGCGGCCATCGGGTCCGGGTCTACACCCCGTACGGCGCGATACTGCCAGGGATGGCCTACCTGGTGCGCCGGCTCCTCGAAAACACGTCGAACGAATCGTTCCTGAAAGCCAGCTTCACCGAGCATGCCCGGGTGGACGACTTGTTGCGCGACCCGGAGGAGGTCGGAGCCATGTGGGGGCGAACGCATCATCGGGACGACCGGACCAAGGTCAAGGTGGGCGAATCGGCCGCTTGGCCGCCGTTTGCCAACGAGCCGACGACCGACTTCACCCGCCCCGCCGCGCGCGACGCGATGCGGGCCGGCTTGAAGGAGGTGGGGAGCCAGTTCGGGCGGTATTATCCGCTCGTCCTCGACGGCCGCGAGGTCGCCACGGTCGAGACGTTCGAGTCGCGCGACCCGGGCGACTCGGCCGTCGTGGTCGGCCGGTTCCCGCGCAGTGGGCCGGACGAGGCCGACCAGGCCCTCGCGATCGCGCGGCGGGCCTTCCCCTCGTGGTCAGGCACCCCGGCGCGCGCGCGGGCCGAGGTCCTGATCCGGGCTGCGGTGCTCTTGCGGCAGCGGCGGTTCACCCTGGCCGCCTGGGAGGTCCACGAGTGCGGCAAGCCCTGGCGCGAGGCCGATGCCGACATCGCCGAGGCGATCGACTTCTGCGAGTTCTACGCCCGAGAGATGGTCCGCCTGGCCGAGCCCCGCCGTCGCGACGTCCCAGGCGAGACCAACGCCCTCGAACGGATCGCGCGCGGCGTCGCGATCGTCATCCCGCCGTGGAACTTCCCCCTGGCGATCCCGACCGGCATGACCGTCGCCGCGCTCGTGACGGGCAACACCGTCGTCCTCAAGC
>JBKOZB010000260.1:0-11719 GCA_046744225.1 Planctomycetota bacterium
CGCTGGTGCTGTTCGATGACGTGGTATTCTGCTGGATGACCCTCGGGTTGATGCCGCTGTAGAGTTCATAGACCGGGAACTGGCTGAAGACCGTGTCGCCGGCTCCGAAGCGGTTGACCTTGAACCGATCGGGCGGCAGGCCGCGGTACTTGAGGAAGGCGCGGGCCGGCACGAACTCGTAGTTCAGTTTGATGTGCTGCAAGTCCTGGAAGTTGCGGTGCGCGGTCGGGTCGACCAGGAAGCCGTTGGTCGAGGCCTTGGGCCGGTTATTGATGACATAGGCGTCGGGTTTCGGCAGCAGGGTGTGCGCCAGCATCTTGAACTGGTCGATGGTGACCGAGCCGTTGAGTTGGCCGTCGGCCGCGTAGTCAAAGAAGTTGAACCGGCGCTGGAGGACGTCGGGCTGGTCGGGCTGCTCACCGTCGGCGGTGAAGCCCGTGCCGGACACGCTGGGCGGCCGCGCGGTGCCGCCCAGGAGTCGGGCCATGGCGCCGGCCTCGGGCATGCCCATCGTCGCCGAGTTATCGACGAAGGTCTGGAGCTCCTGCGCCGTGATGATGCCGTCGTGGTTGGCGTCGATGACCGGGAAGACGTTGTGGTCGAGGAGGTACTGGATCGCGATTGTGCCTTCGATCGCGGCGATCGCGTTGCCGACGTCGATCCGCGCGAACTGGCGGTAGTGGGTGCTGTTGAGCAGGGTCGGCGGCGCGGCGGCGGAGAGGCCGTCGTTGGCGTCGGTGGCCGGGACGGCGGTCCAGGCGAGGATCGCGTTGATGCCGTCGGGGTTGTTGTACGCCGTGAGGTCCTTGAAGGCGTTCGGCCCGAAGTTCAGGGTCCGGGCGCTGACCGGCTGGGTCAGGTAGGCGTCGGCGGTGATGCCCGTGACGTTGAGCTTCGACCAGTAGTTGAGCGCCGAGCTGACCAGGGCGTAGGCCCCGCTGACGATGCCGGCCGAGAGCGAGGTTCCGCCCTCTTGGAAGGTCAAGTGGTCGGTCGGATCGATCGTCTGGCCGTTAACCGTGACGGTGGTGGTACCGTTGGCGTTGGTGGTGGTGGTGCCGATGGCGCTTGAGACCGAGAAGGTGCGGCGGAAGGTCGGGATGTTGAGCGCCGGGGCCGCGAAGTCGGTGGTTGTGCTGCGGTTGTCCGCCGCGAGGATGCGGTCGCTGAAGATCGCAAAGTCGCCGGCCGTCAGGGCGGTGACCACGTTGCTGGTGGTGGCGGTGGTGGTGGTCGTAGTGGTGGTGGTGCTGCTGTTCGTGCCGCCGATCGTGCTGTTGCTGATCCCGACGAGCAGCGGCACCTGGGGGGGAGTGGGGGTCGTTCCCCCGGCGACGACGCTCGAGGGTGGGCTGGTCGGCAATCCCCCCGGGCCGGTCGAGAACGGGAACGAATACGAGCCGGTCACCGAGATGACGTCGTTGAGGATCGCCGGGAAGGCGATCCCGTTGACGTCGCCGACGTTGGTGTTCTGCTGGTTGTTGGTGGCGCCGCCCGTGGTGCTGGTGGTAGTCGTGATTGTGGTGGTGCTGGTGATGGTCGAGGTGCCCGAGGCGTAAGGGGACCCGAACTGGCCGGTGGCGGCGATCGGGGCGATGCCCAGATGGCGGTACTTCTTGAGCTCATTCTTGAAGGCGATGACGATCTGCGGGTAGCGGCGGTAGGCCACCCCCTCGCTGTTGAACGTCTCGGTGGTGCCGAAGCCGAACGTGGCCGCGATCACACGGTCGGCCTTGTTGGGCCGGATCGGATCGTTGACGAACGGGTGCTTGGCGACGGAGACGAAGCCCTTGTAGACGCTGTTCGTCGTGGCCACGGCGTTCGAGTTGGCCGTGAACGTGGCTCCTGTGGTAGTCGTGGTGGTGGTCGTGGTTGGCGTGAAAAGTTGGAACGGGTTGAAGATGTTCACCGGATCGATGGTCGCCTGGGGCACGAACTGGGCCACCACGCCCGCGACGGGAGTGCCGTGGCCGTCCACGCCGATCGCGATGGACGAGTTGCCGACGGTTCCGGTGGTGGTGGTTGTGGTGGTGCCGCTGATGTTGCTGGGGGCGGTATCACTGTTGCCGGACCCGTTGGTGATGACGTTGGTTCCGGGCGCAACCCGGCCTCGGAACGGGGTCGAGAGGGCATCGACGCCCGAATCGACGATCGCCACGGCGCTGTCCTGCCCGTCGTAGGGGACGCCCAGCGACCGCAGGTCGTTCAGGCCGATGAGCGAACCGCTCGTCGAGCCGGCCAGGCTGGTGGTGGTCTTGAACTGCCAGATGCCGTCGTCGTCGGAGGCGTAGAGCGTCGTGCCGTCGGCCGAGAACGAGATGCTCAGGCTCGAGTTGACGAAGCTGTCCGGCCCCTGCGAGGCGGAGGTGTGGAAGCCGGTGGCGAAGACCGTGGCGACGCCGTTGGGGAGGATGCGGATGATGCGTCCGCCGACGTTGCTGCCGCCGGTCGTGTTCCCGTTGGTGACGATCGGCACGACGTTCCCGGCCGCGTTGGTCGTGACGCCGACGGTCCCCGGGCCCTGGATCGGGATCGTGATCGGCGTGGTCGGAAGCGGGGCCAGGGGCGTCACCGTGACCTCGAATCCGGCGGCCAGGTCGGTCACGAACAGGCTCCCCGCGTTGACCGGTTGGGTGAGGGTCGTGGGGTTGATCGTGATCGTCCCGTTGAGGTTGGTCGTGAAGCTGTTCGTGGGCAGCACGACGCCCTGCGAGAAGTAGCCGTACTGGTCGAACGCGATGTCCTGGAAGCGACGGAACGGGGTGGTCGCGAGCTGCGCCTGGTCGAGCGGGGGAGCAGTCCCGGCCGCGGGGGCGGCGGCGCCGGGCGGCGCGTTCATCAACAGGTCGCCATTGATCCCCTGCACGCCACTATAGCCCGGCGCCGTGGTGGTCCCGAAGTCGGTGAAGACGCCGTAGACCCGCGAGACGTAGTCGGGGTTCGTCGCGGTCATGCCGACGACCGGTCCGGTCATGCCGACGACGGTTTGTCCGAGATTGTTGACGCCGGTCTGGGGTTGGCCGAGTTTGGTCTGGCTGACGCCGGTCGGCAGGGTGGCCGAGCTGATGACCTGGCCCGGCGTGTAGGCGTTCGCATCGAACAACAAGGCGCCAAACTGCCCGTTCGTCGTGCTGATGCCCGCACCGGCGATCAGGCCGCGGAGGAAGGTCTGGTCCTCGGGGGGCGGGACCACGATCGAGGTTGGGTTCGTGACGAAATTCACGCCCGGCTGGCCGCCGGTGAACTGGACGAAAGCCCCCATGAACGAGCCGTCGGGACCGATCCGGTAGATGACGTTCTTGTTCGGATCGCTCATATCGACGCTGGTGACGAACATCGAGGGGCGTCCGTCGAAGTAGCCCTCCGGATCGAAGGCGATGTCATACCAGTTGACCAGGCCGGTCTGAGCGCCGACGCTGTTCGAGGCATTGCCCCCGGTCTCGAGCTGGCTGATGACCGTGTTCAGATCGAAGAAGACGCTCGCCTTGCCGGTCGCGGGATCAACGCGGTAGATGATGCCGGGCCGGTTGACCGCGCCTGCGTTCTCCCCCGCGCCGCGCGAGATGGCGTAGACCCCACTGCCGAAAACGCCGCCGGGTCCCGCCTTGATCTGGACGATGTCGCCGCCGAACTGGGAGATGGGGGTCAGTTCCGAGACCGAGGTCATCGGCGCGGCGGTCGGGAACGTGGTCGCTGTGGTCGACGGGGCGACCGTGACCGTACCCAGGTCCGTATTGGTGGGGGTAGCCGCTGCCGTGAAGGTCGCCTGTAGCGGGGTGAGAGCGACGACGGGGGTCAGGAGCCGGCGATCTTCGAGGGCCTGGGGCGATTCGAGGCGGATGTCACAGCGACGCCGCGGCGCTGGGCCACGCTCCCGCGGTCGGGAAGGGTGAGACATTCCTTTATCTCCTTGGGCCAGACTCGTCCGTCCTGAACCGAGGCCGAGATGCCCGGCAAACTACGATATCGGCGCGACCGGCGCTCGCGAATGAATCGAAAACCCCGACGTATCCCGACAACCGGCAGAATCGGCGTGCACGGACCGCCTGTCGGAGAAAGGAATCGGCAGAAACGTGGCTTGCTAATCAACGAAAGATATGGTTCAACCCGCGGAATCACTCCGTCCGTCGCGCCGGGCGGAGATTCGGGCTCAAGTGGCGGAGCGCGTGGGGCGGGGATCGGCTTCGAAAGGAAAAAGGCCAAGGGCGAGGGCCCTCGGCCCGCTGGAACAGGGGCGGGTGGTGCGGTGTGCGTTAGACGGATCAAGAAAAGGAAGTGCGCGGGTGACTTTGATTGGTAGGACAGACTGAAGTCTGTCCTACCAGAAGACCGCAACGCGCGCAGGTCTTTTCTCGGATCGGTATTACTCGACGACGCCCTGCGGGCCCGTCGGGGCGCGGCCGGGCTGCTGCGAGAACTGCTGCTGGGCCGAGCCGGCGCGGCGGCGGACATCCAGTTCGATCGCGCCGAAGGTCTGCTCATGGCGCTGGATCGTCATGCCGAGCGCCGTCAGCAGTCGCTTGGCCGTGAAAAAGTTCATCACGATCCGCTGGTTCGCCTTGACCTCCTGGCGACCAGTGGCGAACGGCTGAGGATTCAGACCGAAGTCGAGGATCACTTCCTCGGGGGTCGCGGTCACCCGGCAGAAATTCGAGTACGACGGGAGCGTTCCCGAGTCGTCAACGATCACCTCGGTCGTCTGCTGCTGCGCAGGCTGCTGGGCCGGCTGCGGATGCGATCCCTCGGTCTTCTGGTTCTCGGTCATGTCGGTCTCCCGTTACGGTCCATCTCATCCCTCAGCGGCACAGGGAACTGAGCGTACCATACGCGCGCTCTGTCCCACAAGGACCGGTTGAGGCGATTCGGAGAGTTTTGTGCAGGGCAGTCCGGGGGTCAAGCCGTCTTTGAGGGCGCGGCCGCCTCGACGAGGCGGTCGAGCTCGCCGAGGGTGCGGTCGGCGGCACCGTTCTGGGCCAGGACGTAGGCGCGGCCCGAGGCGCCCCGGGCGGCGGCGGCCTCGGGGTCGTTCAGGTCGTCGATCAGGGCAGCGGTCAGCGCGTCGGCGTCGGCGACCTGCCGCGCGCCGCCGCGCGCCACCAGTTGCTCGACCGTCTCGCGGAAGTTGCTCGTGTGCGGCCCGAACAGCACGGCGGCGCCGAAGGCGGCCGGCTCCATCATGTTCTGGCCGCCGCGGCCGGGGATGAGGCTGCCGCCAACGAACGCGACGTCGGCCAGGCCCCAGACGGCTCCCAGCTCGCCGATCGTGTCCACCAGGACGACCGGGGGAGCCGCGCCGCCGTGCCGGTCGGTCGGGTCGCCTTGGCTCCGGCGCACGACCGTCTCGCCTTGTTGCCGGAGCCAGGACGCGACCTTCTCGAAGCGGTCGGAATGCCTCGGGACGAGCACGAGTCGCAGTCTCGGGTGCGCCGGGCGGGCCGCGCGGTAGGCCGCCAACGCCGCGGCCTCTTCTCCTTCCATCGTGCTGCCGGCGACGAAGATCAGGTCGGCTGGCTCCAGCCCCAGCGCCTTCCGCAGGGCGAGCGTCTTCGGGTTGTTCCGGTCGGTCTCCAGGCCGTCGTACTTGATCGAGCCGGTCACGCGCACCCGGGGACGGGGGACGCCGAGGTCCACGAACCGCGCGGCGTACTCCTCGGTCTGCACGGCCACGGTGTCGAGCCGGCGCAAGGTCGGGCCGAGCGGCCCGCGCAGTTTGCGGTAGCCCCGGTGGCTCCGGTGGCTGAGCCGGCCGTTGACGATCGCCACCCGCGCGCCGGCCCGCTTCGCCGCCCAGACCAGGTTCGGCCAGAGCTCCAGCTCGACCAGGGCGAGGACCGTCGGCCGGACCCGCGCCACCGCCCACTTCGCCGCCCAGCTAAAATCGAGCGGCGCGTAGAACGTCACCAGGTCGGGGAACGTCCGCCGCGCCACCGCCAGGCCGGCCTGGGTCGTCGTCGAGATGACGACCTCCCACCCCGGCCGCCGCCGCGCCAGCTCGCGCACCATCGGCCGGAGCAGCAAGACTTCGCCCACGCTCACCGCGTGGAACCAGAGGCAAGGACGGTCGCCGATCCGCAGCGGAGCCCGGCCCAGCAGCTTCTCCGACCACCCCTCGCGGTACTTGCCCGACTGGATCATCCGGTACGCCAGCACGGGCGCGCACGCCAGCAGGAGCGCGCAATAGATCACGTTGAGCGCAACAGGCATCGGGAGTCCTTTCCCATACCGGTGCCACGGTCGAAAACGGTCGCGGCCGGTCGAAACACACCACTCGTGCAAGCGGCGTACCTCGCCCGTTGTAAAATGGGCCCGCCGGCCCGGTTCGATCACCGCGACGGCGACCCGCCACCGGACGCGCTAGGAGCGCCCAGGCCGGGACATCCCGGAGCATCGAGCCGGAGGTCGCGCCGTAATGGCCTGTTCCTTCAGGCTATCCGACCATTCCCTTCCTTGCATTGACGATACGGACCCGACAAGGGCCGCCGGCCGCGTCGCCCTCGGAGACGGTCGGAGCAGCCGGCCTGCGGGTCGGTTCGCGCTTCAAAACGGATCGGTCGCGGCTTCCTTGCGCATGCAGCAGGCTTTGAATTTTTTACCCGAACCGCAGGGGCAGGGGTCGTTCCTGCCGACTTTTCTGCCAACGTTCCGCACTGGCTTCTGCTTCTTCTCGGACGTATGCTGGCTCGCCGCGATCGCCGCGTCCTGCTGGGCGCGGACCCCCGAGGATGGGGTCGAGGAAAGCTCGGAGGGGGCCGACTGGTGGATCGACTGCGCCTTGTCGAGCTGCCAGCGCGACCCGAGGTACGAGAGGAACTCGGGGTCGAACTGCTCGACGCGGAAGACCAGGTCGGTCACCTTGTCAGAGATCCCGTTCCACATCTCGGCGAAGATCTTCATCCCCTCACGCTTGTATTCGACCTTCGGGTCGATCTGAGCGTAGCCTTGCAGGCCGATCGAGCTGCGGAGGTGGTCCATCGCCCGCAGGTGCTCCATCCAGCTCCCGTCGAGGATTTGGAGGACGAGGACCTTCTCCATCTCGCGCATCTCGGGGCGGTACTTCGCGTCGAGCGCATTGAGAAAGAGGGTGCGGGCGTCGGCCCGGGCTTTCGATTTCAGCTCGTCGGCGGTCGTCTCGACGCCGAGTTCCTGCCGGCCCCAGGCGGCCAGGTCGGCCAGGGCCCGCTCGTCGGGGGGCGGGATGTGCTTGACGACAGGGTTGGCCGGCCCGAAGGCGGCCTCGATCTTCCGCTCCAACTCCTCGGCGACCCGGGCGCCGGCGTAGTGCCGGTGCGCGACCTCCAGCACGAGCGCCTCGATCTCGTGGCGAAGCTTCGGACGCAGCTCCTCGGGGTCGATGTGGGTCCGGAACCGATTCGAGGCCCAGGCGGCCAGGCCGTCGCGGTCGTAGCGCGGGCTCTGGCCCTGCGTCCGCTCGCGCAGGAACCGGCTGATCGCGACGCGGACCGGGAACTCGGCCTCTTTCTGGGCGTAGAGTTGCCGCGACTGCGCCTGGATGCGGCGGACGATCTCGGCCTGGTCGAGGCCGGCCCACTCGGTCGGGTCCACCGCGATGCCGAACTTGTGGTGTAGCCAGCCGGCGAGCGAGCGACGGCCCCAGTCGTCCTGGAGGAACTCGCGGGCCGGGCTCAGGTCCGCCGAGCGGACCGTCTCGATCGCCTTCTCGATGAGGAACTGCTCCAGGTCGTCGCGGCCGAACTCGAACTCGTCGCGGTCGTACTTGGCGAACCGCCGGAGGTCCTTTTCCTTGATGGTCAGGCCATAGCGGTTGTTCATCCAGTTGGCCAGGGACTGCCAGGTCCATTCCGAGGGCTCGGCGTCGGACGGCAGGTTCTCCTCGATCGCCTCGCGGACCTGGTCGGGGGTCTCCTCCTCGGCCTGGCGCTTGGCGTTTTCCTCGGCGTCCTCGAACGTCGCGCCCTTGAAGTCGCGCGCGGTGAGCTCGATGCCGAGCCCCTGGCCGGCCCACTCGGCGAAGCTGGCCGCGCCGTAGTCGTCGGCCAGGAACCGGGCGGCCGCGTCGCGGACCTGGGCGTCGATCATCTCCAGGATCGTGTCCTTGGTCGGCACGCCGTCGAGGAGCCGCTGGCGGAACGAGTAGATCCGCTTCCGCTGCTCGTCCATGACCTCGTCGTATTCGAGCAGGTTCTTGCGCGCGTCGAAGTTGCGTTCCTCGACCTTCCTCTGCGCCCCTTCGATCCGGCGGGAGACGAGCTTGCTCTCGATCGCCTCGCCCTCCTCCATGCCCAAGCGGGTCAGGACGGCCGAGACCCACTCGCCGGCGAACTTGCGCATCAGGTCGTCTTCGAGCGAGAGGAAGAAGCGCGACGATCCGGGGTCGCCCTGGCGGCCGGTGCGGCCGCGGAGCTGGTTGTCGATCCGGCGCGCCTCGTGCCGCTCGGTGCCGATGATGTGCAGGCCCCCGAGCGCGGCGACCTCGCGCCCCTCGGCCCTCATCTCGGACTCGTACTTGGCGACGGCCGCCTCCCAGACGTCCTTCGGGACTTCGAGCCGGGTCGGGTACAGGGGGCGCCCGTCCTCGTCCTTGAGGTACTTCAGGTCGGCCCAGGCCATGAACTCGGGGTTGCCGCCGAGGATGATGTCGGTGCCGCGGCCGGCCATGTTCGTGGCGATCGTCACCGCCCCCTTGCGACCGGCCTGCGCGACGATCTCGGCCTCGCGCTCGTGATACTTGGCGTTCAAGACCTGGTGCTCGATGCCGTGCCGCTTGAGCATCTCGGAGATCTGCTCTGACTTCTCGATCGACGTCGTGCCGACCAGGATCGGCCGGCCGGTCGCGTGGACCTCGCGGATCTCGTCGAGGATCGCGGCGTACTTCTCGCGGTCGGACCGGAAGATGACGTCGTGGAAGCCCTGGCGGATCAAGGGTCGGTTGGTCGGGATCGCGATGACGTCGAGGTTGTAGACCTTGTGGAACTCGTTGGCCTCGGTCATCGCCGTGCCGGTCATGCCGGCCAGCTTGCGGTAGAGCTTGAAGAAGTTCTGGAGCGTGATCGTGGCGAGCGTCTGGTTCTCTTCCTTGATCTTGACCCGTTCCTTCGCCTCGACTGCCTGGTGCAGCCCGTCGGACCACTGCCGCCCCGTCATGAGCCGGCCGGTGAACTCGTCGACGATCACGATCTCGCCGTTCATCGCGACGTAGTCGCGGTCGCGCTTGTAGAGGTAGTGGGCCTTCAGGGCGTTGTCGATCAGGTGCGGCCACTCCATGTTGCCGGGGGTGTAGAAGCTCTCGATCCCGGCGATCCGCACGGCCGCGCGGATCCCCTCGTCGTTGAGGTGGCAGGTCCGCTACTTCTCCTTGACCTCGAAATGGAGGTCCTTCTCGAGCAGCCGCGCGATCCGGTCGGCCTCGGCGTACTTGCGCACGTCGTCAAAGGCCGGGCCCGAGATGATCAGCGGAGTCCGGGCCTCGTCGACCAGGATGCTGTCCACCTCGTCGATGATCGCATAGTGGAGCGGCCCCTGGGCTTGCAGCTCCCGGGTCGGCTTCATGTTATCGCGCAGGTAGTCGAAGCCGAACTCGTTGCTGGTGCCATAGGTGATGTCGCGGCCGTAGATGTCCTGGCGCTCGGCCGAATCCATGTCGGCCTGGATCGCGCCGACGGTCATGCCCAGGCCGTTGTAGAGCGGGCTCATCCACTCGGCGTCGCGGCGGGCGAGGTAGTCGTTGACAGTGACGACGTGGACCCCTTTGCCCTCGAGCGCGTTGAGGTAGGCGGCCAAGGTGGCGACGAGCGTCTTGCCTTCGCCCGTGACCATCTCGGCGATGTTGCCGACGTGCAGGACTATGCCGCCCATGAGCTGCACGTCAAAATGGCGCATCTTGAGGAAGCGGCGGCCCGCCTCGCGGCCGACGGCGAACGCCTCGGGGAGCAGGTCGTCGAGCGTCTCGCCGTCCGCGAGCCGGCGGCGGAACTCCTCGGTCTTGGCCCGCAATTGTTCGTCGGAGAGCGCCTGCATGGCCGGCTCCAGATCGTTGATCTGGTTGACCGTCGTGCGCATCCGGCGGATCTGCCGCTCGTTGGAGCTGCCGAACAGCCGGATCAGGCCGTCAGAAGCCTTTTCCGAGACAGCGGTGAGGGCGTCGGTCGTTTTATCCCAAATTTCGCTAAGCAGTTCCATTGCCAAGTTCGTCCTGCGCCCAGGATTCGGAAAAATACGATAACTCGATTATATCGCGCATCTTACATCCGACGTAGGGCGTCCGTCAACCCGAGCCGGCCGGAGGCGCAGGCGCGGCCGGCGGGAGAACGGAGAGGGAGGGGGTGCACACTCCTCCCCTCGATCGGATTTGCGGTCACTTCCCCTTCAATTGGACGCGACTCCGGCCGGAGTTCGCCAGCGGCATCTCACCGGGGCACCGCAGTAGGGAAGGGCCGTCGCGGTCAACTGACGAAATGATTATGCATCGGGAGGGTGGTTTGTGTAGTCGGTCGATCCCACGACCTCGGACTTCCTCCGCCAGACCTCGATCGCCCCGAACCGGGCGACGGGGTAATAATGGCGACGGACCACCGGCGCGAGCCGGCGGACCACGTCCGTGAGCCGGTAGTGCTCTTTCTCGCCGATCTCGCCCGGCGCCCAGACGACGACCGCATCCTTGGACTCTTCCAGGGCCTTGAGGAACCCCGGCTCGTCATCCGGCTTGACCTGCAGCCAGGCGAGCGATTCGGCTGGCAGCGCCGGGAGCCGACCCGAGGGGCCGGTCAGGGCCGGTACCACGCGGAGGAGGTTGGCCACGCGCTGGTCTGGGCGTGTCTCCGTCCGGAGGTAATCGAGCACCGAGCGGTAGTCCTTCCAGGGGTACGGTTGCACTTGGGCCTCAAGCGTAATCTCGGGATAACCCGGCGGTGTCTGGGTCGGCTGAGCCCCGCGCGGAAGGTCTTTGCAGGCGAGCCGCGCCGCTTGCACGCTGCAATTCTCCGGCCTGGCCCTCACGCCCAGCCCGATCGCCAGCGCGACCGCGACCAGCCGCAAGGCCGCCGACCCGAACCCCGGCCGCAGGAGCATCGGCATGAGGAGGGCCACGTTGATCGACCAGACCAGCATGATCGGGTGGCTCAGGTAGGGGTACGGAACAGGGCTGAGCGGCTTGTAGAACCAGGCTCCCAGCAGGGCCGTCAGCCCGACCCGGACCGCATCCCGGGTCGCCGAATCGGCACGCGAAGCCAGCAGCACGAGGGCCGCCGGCACGATCACGAACTCCAGGTGCAGGAGCTGGAGGAGCATCTGCACACTGAACGACTGCGGTCCGACCTGGTTGTACCGGCTCCCGTAGAACGTCAAACGGACCCCGCGGAGGAAGTCGCCCCCGATCCCCGCCGCTACGATCGGCGCGAACGCCAGGACGAGGAGCCCGGCCAGCAACAGCCCCCAGACCACGAGCGCCCGCATCGTTCGCGCGGGCGACCTCTCCGCCTCCGGCGCGGTCCAGACGCCCTGCGCCACCGCCAGCGTCAGGGCTGGGAAGAAGAGGACCACCTGGGGGCGGAACGCGAACCCCAGCGCCGCCGCCGCCGCGGCGAAGATCCGGCCCGCCCGACCCGGCCAACCGTCGACCGCCAGCAAGCCGAGCATCGCGAAGAACGGCCCGTGCCAGTCGCGCTGGGCGACGCGGGTAAAGTCGAGACCCAGGTAATAGGTGAGGAAGGTGGCGTAGCCGATCGCCCCGGGCAGGACGCGG
>JBKOZB010000165.1:0-5260 GCA_046744225.1 Planctomycetota bacterium
GAAGACCGTCACCAAGGTCATCAGCTTGTCCACCGGCTGGAAGTGGGCGTTGGGGGCCGAGGGGATCGTGACGCCCTGGAGCCTTCGGGGCAGTTCGAGCCTGCGGAGGTACTGGAGGATGACGGGGAAGAAACCCCACCGGGAGAGGGTGGAGGCGGAGTATTCGACAGTGAGGGTCGGTTGGTGCTCGTGGTAAGATCGAGGACAGGACATCGGTCCCTCCGTGATGATCAGCGAGGTGAGATGTTGCGATACCTCGATCATCAGAGGCCGATGTCCTCTCTTACAACTCCATTTGCCTCTTGAGCTTACAAACCGTCACTTGCGGAATGCCTGTGGCAGAACGCGGTGATCTGCCTGACGCCTCGTTGGCCGATGGTGTGTTGAAGGTAACGCCGCTGACCAACACGGTGCCGCCGGAAGCCGATGCCCTGGCGCGACAACTCTCCGCGATGCTGCCACGCATCAAGATCACCAACCTCTTGATGGAAGTGGACGACTGGACCAAGTTCACGCGGCACTTTGTGCATCTTCGCAACGGTGACGCGGTGACCGATCGGACCCTGCTGCTGACCGCTGTCCTCGCCGATGCGATCAACCTCGGGCTGAACCGGATGGCGGATGCCTGCCCCGGCACATCCCTGTCGCGGCTGAGCTGGATCGCCGACTGGCACGTCCGCGACGAGACGTACAGCAAGGCATTGGCCGAGATCGTCAATCACCACCGCCAACTGCCGTTCGCCGGCCACTGGGGCGAGGGCGCGACGTCGTCATCGGACGGCCAACGGTTCAGGGCCGGTGGCGTCGGTGAAGCCAGGGGCGAGGTGAATGCCCGGTACGGGAACGACCCCGGTGTGACCTTCTACACGCACGTCTCCGACCAGTACGCCCCGTTCCACACCAAGGTCATCAACGCCACGGTCCGTGACGCCACGCACGTGCTCGACGGCCTGCTCTACCATGAATCCGACCTCCGCATCGAGGAGCACTACACCGACACCGCCGGGTTCACCGACCATGTCTTCGCATTGTGCCACCTGCTGGGCTACCGGTTCGCGCCACGCATTCGCGATCTGGCCGACAAGCGGCTCGCCGCCATTGAGAAACCGAACTGCTACCCGGCACTGGAGGGCTTGATAGGCACGACGCTCAACTCCAAGCAGATCACGGCCCACTGGGACGAAATCCTTCGCCTGGCCACCTCGATTCAGCAAGGCACCGTCACGGCATCCCTCATGCTGCGCAAGCTCGGGGCCTATCCTCGGCAGAATGGTCTGGCGCTGGCGCTACGGGAATTGGGCCGACTCGAGCGTACACTCTTCACCTTGGACTACCTGAAGGACGTGGAACTTCGACGACGGATCCACGTCGGCCTGAACAAGGGCGAGGCGCGGAACGCCCTGGCGCGGGCCGTGTTCTTCAACCGCCTGGGCGAACTCCGCGACCGGACGTGTGAGAACCAGCGCCATCGGGCCAGCGGACTGAATCTCGTCGTCGCGGCCATCGTGCTTTGGAACACGGTCTACCTCGAACGCGCCGTCAAGGCGTTGCGCGAACGGGAACAAGCGATCCCCGACGACTTGCTCGCTCACCTATCGCCGCTGGGCTGGGAGCACATCAACCTGACCGGGGATTACGTTTGGAAGCCTGACGGCACGACCAAGAAACGCCCACTGCGTCAGCTTCGCCTACCCATCAGCACAGGCGAGCCTAACCCTTAACGTGCAATTTTGTCCGTTCCGAGGAGTGACCCCATCTCCGCTCTCGATCTCAGGAGACCTCCCCCAACAGCCCGCGATGCCCTTCAGACGGGCTGGGGGCCCGCCCTCAAGCGGCCGATCCGATCCAGGATGGCCTCGAACAACTCGCGCGGGACCGCTACCTCCGCCAACTGGAACGTCACCGCCCGCGCGTGATGCACCACCTTCGCGCCGAGCTTGATCAGCTTCTCGCGCAGGGTCGTCAGGGACCACGTCCGCACCGGCCGAGGCAGCGCGAGTTGACGCAGGAAGTTCCCCAGGTTGTACGCCAACGCGAAAAGTTGTAGCCGGGCCTGATTGTCCTTGAACCGACAGCACGATAGCCGCGTCCACTTCAGGGCGTTCTTGCCTTCCTTTGATCCCTTGCTCCGCCGTACCCCTGCCGTTGTAGAACTTGATCACCCGCTTGGGGCTCCTCCTCAGGTTGGTCACCACGAACCCGACGCGGGGGAACAGCTCGCCCACGTGCCACTCCACCTTGGCCACCACCCGGCGGGCGCGGTCCCACGACTTCGCCTGATACCGGAAGCTGTGGGAGAAGACCTTCGGCGTCTTCGAGGGCCGGCCCACCGGGCGTTTCAGCAAATGGGCGATGTTTCGCTCCAGGACGGCGTTGGCCTTCAGCCGAATCGCGTACCAGTAGCTCTCCGCCTCCAGGAGCTTCATCAGCTTGGGCGAGGCGAACGCCGCATCACCCCGGAAGAACTTGGGGATCGGCCGATCGCGATACCGAGTGATCACAGGCAGCAGCACCCGCCGCCCGAACTTGGCGCTGTGGTGGTTGCCGCGCCGGAGCATCACCCGCTCCAGGTCGCCGAACTGGTTGAAGACGAACAGGGGATGGTAGCAGGTGCAGCCGAAGTGGCCGTTGTAGGCCGAGCCCTGCTGCCGGCCGTAGGTCTCGCTGACCGAACTGTCCATGTCCAGGACGATCTTGGTGAGCTTGCGGTGGCGTTGGGCGTGGTCGATCCACTGACCGGAGAGGTCTATCAGACGGTCCAGGTTCTGGCGGGTCGTGAGCGTCCCGGTCTCGACCCGAGCCATCTCACTCGGGGACGCGGCGGTATGGTCCCTGGCCCGACCACCGACGGCCGAACGCATCGCGGGGTCGTCCCGCAGTCGCTGGGCGTCATTGAGATCCTCGGATCCGGCCAGTCGGCTGAAGATGGCCTGCCGCAAGAGGGCTGCGAGACCGTGGCGAGTGTTCTGACCGGTTCGTGTGTCGTGCAGCACGTCGGCGGCCGAGTCGGTGAGCCGGAGCGCGTCGTCGAGTTCGCGGTAAGCGAGCAGCCCGGCGTCGCTGGTGACGGTGGCCCCGTGGAATTCGAGGCGGAGGCGGCGGTCGAATCGGGGTCGGAGCGGTTCGGTTTGGTAGTCACCCATCAGGAGGTCCTGTCGATTCGGCAGGGATGCACGGAAAACCCTGGGAAACACTGGGGTCGTGCGCAGGTCTCATGCCGAAAACGAAGGTCCATCTGGGAAATTCGGGTTCAGTACTACCTGGACGCGGGTGAGGTCGGCAGGGCGAGAGCCGTCGAGAAGGTCGTGCGGCGGGAGAGCAAGGCCCTGTTGGGCATAGCGTGACCCCAAACAAAAACCCCAGGCCAGGATGGGGGTCCTGGCCTGGGGCGTACCCGAAGAGCAGCAGCTTTCAACAAAGGGGCTTTGCAATGTTCGATCATATCGATGCTTTGGTCAGCTTGCAACGGACGATTTCGCGGGACTACACCGAGCAACTGCTGAACGCCGACGCGGAGGCGGGCGCTTACTGCAACGGCGATGTCGAGATCTGGCCAGCCGAGCGTTGGCCACTTTGGACGGACGATTGGCGGTGGGAGCCAACTGAAATGACTGTCCTTGCTGAGCAAGAAGCCGCCGCCCTTTCCGCCATGGCCGAAGCCGACCTGGTCGCGGAGACCATCGCGGAGTATGAGGCCGAGGAGGAGTTCGACCAGGCCGAATACGAGGCGTTCCTCGACAGCTTGGCCCCCAGCCCGGGGAAACTCGAACTGCGCGACATTTCCGATTGCGGCCTGGGCCACCAGGCGTGAATTACATCCTGATCGCCCTTGGCAGCCTGGTGTGGTGGTTCGGTTGGTGCCTGATCGCCATCGCCTGCAGCCAAGGGCCTCTCATACCGGAGATTGATATGTTCTACACCGCCCACGCACCAGCCACCTATGGCCTGGCCATCGTTGTTATCGGATTCGGCACCTTCGGGTGGATGATTCGAACGATACGCTACCGCATACGTGAATATTGGAGGCACCGCCCGTGAGCACAGCTCTCACCACCGCTACGCTGTACCGCCTCCTGACTCGCCTTGAGGGCGAGCTGATCAGCTGGAAATGGCTCGAGGAACAACTCATGCAACTGGCCGCCAAGGGCTATGGCCAGCCCAACGCCGACGCCAAAACCTTCGACGAAGGTGCCCGGGTCCTCCGGGGCATGGAAAACCATTGGAGACGGTTCGAGGAAGGGGGATTAACGAATTAGTCGAGCAACCAAAGGGCGGGGAATGACCCCGCCCTCTTGAGAGGAGCCGCTTCCATGACCGCCATCTTCCTCGCCCTGGCCGGCCTCTGGCTCTTCGCTGGTTTGATCAAGCTCGCCCGGCCACGCAAGCCGACGCTCTTTCGTCATCAGCTCTCCGATAAGGACAGCCTCATTGTCGTCATGCATGACGGCAAGGTAGTCTGGGTGGGGACGTACTCAGCGGACCCAACGCTCACGGATGATCGGCCCGATTGGCTCCGCCAGATCGCACGTCATTGAGGAGACCGCACCATGACGCAAGGCCCCGACCCCATGTGTCTTCAGTCCGGCACCGACGAACAGTTCTGCGAGCGAATGGAGATCTGGAACAAAGCCCAACAGGAGCAGACGGAACGCTGGAACCAGCAGCTGGAACGAATGAAGAAAGCGATGCACGAGGGTCAACGATCCATCACTCTTCTGACCTCCGCCATCGACAAATACCGCGAGGAGGGTCTCTCCGACGCCGAGATCCTCATGTGCTGCGCTCACACGATTATCAATACCTCGGAGGAGGCGTGCTCCGACAACTGTGGCTGCGACCAGTGCCGCGGGGATTTCGTCGTGGACCTCGATGAGCCCTGACTGATGGTCCCCTGCCCCGATGGCGTCGGGATGACCGACGCCATTCCTTCCCTCCTGACCCGCACGACCCGCCCCAGCTAGGCTGCATCACCGTCAGGAACGGCTCCGGGAGCCCCGCCGATGCTCGGCAGACGAACCCCGGCCGTCTGCTGCTCAACCCAATCGGAGACAAGCGCCTGCGCCGTTGTACGCCGTACGAGCGCCAGCGCCTTGAGCCGTAGGTGCACCTCCGAATGCAGCAGCAGGGAGAGCCGCACCGGATCACCCAAACTCGTACCTGCCCGCGTTCTCACACTCCGACGCGCCATCACAAGACCTCCCTCGCTCAAAAGGATACTCACTCACTGAGTATCCTTTCGGATTTGAGGGCGCGTGGACTT
>JBKOZB010000099.1:0-7192 GCA_046744225.1 Planctomycetota bacterium
TTGTCCAGGGTGCGTTTGGTGACGTTTCGCCTGGGTGGCCAACCCGAGCGCCGTGGGAACAACGGCGGCTGTCCCGCCGCTCGAAGAGTGCTCAAGGCGCTGAAGCTCGTCGACCTCCACCCGCCCTCACCTCCGGAGGGGAAAAAACCGTGATGTAGTGACATTTTGAAAAATCCCCCCTTGTGGCGCAAGAGTTTACGTTGCCCCACCCCAAAGATGGGCTAGCGCGGCAGGGTCGGATCGACCGAATCGGACCAGGCGGCGATTCCGCCATCGAGGTTGTGGACGCCTCGGACGCCCCGGCACGCGAGCCAGGCGGCGACGGCCATCGAGCGCACGCCGTGGTGGCAGTAGACGACCAGCGGGGCGGCTTGGGCGGCGATGCGGAGGTCGGCGAACCGCGCGGGGACGTGGGCCATCGGGATGTGCAGGTCGACGATGGTCGACGGGACCGGGATCGCGCAGAAGGCGCGCTCCTCGTCTTCGCGAAGGTCGAGCACGGCGAGCGGATCGCCGCGGTCGAGCCGCCGCTTCAGCTCGTCCGCCGACATGCGGGCGACGTCGAGGGTGATGTCGGGCATGCGGCCTTGATCTTGGGTCTCATCGGGAAGTTGAGCTGATCTCCCGCAGGCCGTGCGGGGCACGCCCGGCGGGAGACCCGGGTTCACCGGCCCTTGAGAGGGACGCCGAAGTCGCCGAGCATGATCCGCCAGAGGGCGCGGGTTAGTTCGCTAGGGTTCACCTCGGTACGGATCGGACCGCGTCGCGTCTGCCGGGCCGTCCTTGGTCCTCCTCGCCTCCCCGAGGTCTCCGACCGCGCCCACGACATGGTAGACGGCCGGAGTTCGAGTCGCCAGCGAAATTCTTGACCCGAATCGTCCGCCGGGTGTCTCATATTGAATCTTAGGAGGACCTGCATTGTTCCGTATTCGGGATTGAATGCACTCTGCGGGCCTGGCGTTTGCGATGTATGGTGAAGGACTTCCCCGAGTTCGGTGGGATCTGGTAGAGTTTTCCATTCGCGAATTGGGCGCAAGATGGAACGACCAATCCTCCTGAGGGAGTCGGTGATGGCACGGGAGTTCGCGCCGGGCAAGACCCGGATCGGCTGGATCGGGACCGGGGTGATGGGCACGTCGATGTGCGGGCACCTGATGGCCGTGGGCTATCAAGCGACGGTCTATAACCGGAGCCGGTCGAAGACGAAAGCGTTGGTCGATCGGAGAGCGAAGGAGGCGGACTCGCCCCGGGCGGTCGCCGAGGCGTCAGACGTGACCTTCACGATCGTCGGCTATCCGCAGGACGTCCGCGAGGTGACGCTGGGGGCGAACGGGACGCTGGCGGGGGCCCGGCCCGACAGCGTGCTGGTGGACATGACGACGAGCGAGCCGGCCCTGGCGCGCGAGATCTTCGAAGCGGCGAAGGTCAAGGACGTGCACGCGATCGATGCGCCGGTCTCCGGCGGCGATATCGGCGCCCGCGAGGCCCGGCTCTCGATCATGATCGGCGGCGAGCCCGAGATCGTCGCCGCGCTCCAGCCCCTGTTCCAGACTATGGGCAAGACGATTATCCACCAGGGGCCGGCCGGCGCGGGCCAGCACACCAAGATGGTCAACCAGATCCTGATCGCCACCAACATGATCGGGGTCTGCGAGGCCCTGCTCTACGGTTCCAGGGCGGGCCTCGACCTGAACCAGGTCATGCAGAGCGTCGCCAGCGGCGCGGCGGGCTCGTGGAGCTTGAGCAACCTGGGGACCCGGATGATCGCCGGCAACTTCGATCCGGGCTTCTTCGTCGAGCACTTCCTGAAGGATATGGCGATCGCCCTGGCCGAGTCGCGCCGGATGAAGCTGGCCTTGCCCGGACTGGCCCTCGCCGAGCAACTCTACCGCGCCGTCGAAGCGCAAGGGCACGGCCGCAAGGGGACCCACGCGCTGATGCTCGCGCTGGCAAAGATGTCGAACATCGATTGGAAGGTCGCCTCCCCTTAGCCGGGGACTTCAGACTCCTCCCCCGCGCCCGGCGTGGGGGTGAGGGGAACCATGAGCCATCCCGATCCGAGTCCCCCTGACGATCCCGGCCGGCCCCGCGTCCTGCTGGTCGAAGACAACGACGCGGCGGGCAAGGGGCTGGCCAGGCTCCTAGAGGCCCAGGGGTTCGCAGTCTCGACCGTCCAGGACGGCGCCTCGGCGACCCGAGCCCTCCAGGCCGGTCCCCCGTTCGACTTCCTCCTGACCGACCTTCGCCTTCCCGACCTCGACGGCCGTGAGGTCGCCCGGATCGCCCGGGAGCAGCCCGCCCCTCCCTACGTCGCCCTGATCACCGGCTGGGACCCCGACCCCGATCCCGGTAGCTACGCGAGTTGGGGCATTGACTGGGTCTTCACCAAGCCCCTGGACTTCCACGAGTTGGTCACGGCGCTCCGTCAGGCATCCGGGTCGGGTCCCAAGCCGAGTTCGCCATCCCGATCGGGCGATTCGGCGCCAGGAACACCTTGAGCCGCGTCGGCCGGTCGGGTATGATGCGAGGCTTTCCCGATCCGTCGATCGGGGTATGTGACCGTCCGTCTATCCCCGACGTCCGTTGAGGAGAACGCATGGCTAGCCGTCGCCGAGGTAAAGGTCGCCGCAAGGTCGGACGCAAGAAGCGCCGGATGCGCAGCCGGATCCGGCACCGCAAGAAGTAAGGCCCCTGATCCTTGTCTTCCGGTCCATGCTCCTCCTCCGTCTGCCGGGCGCGAGGGACCCCGATCTTCCGCCTCCCCTCTCACCCTGGCGCGCCCCGAGGTCGCCGGGGTTTTTGTGTTCGCCGCCTCAGGATCTCAGGATTCAGTGACCAGAAGATCGGCATGCGGAGCACGCCCTACGGGATGTCTGATGCCGACGACTTCGGATTGGCGACCGCCCCGGCCGAGCGTATTGATGTAGGGTACACCTGCCGACGACTTCGGATTGGCGACCGCCCCGGCCGAGCGTATGATATAGGGTACACCTTATCAGCGAACTCCTCATGGTCGGAGCCCGCCATGGACCATCGCCCCTCGGTCGAGTTGCTGGAATCGACCCATTGTTTCCCCGGCGTCTACCGAATCAAGGCCATCGGCGTTGCGTCGGATAATTTCGAGAGCCGGGTCGTTGAGGCGGTCGTCGCCGAAGTGGCGGGCCCGTCCGAGCTGGACTATTCGGTCCGGACCACCCCGAACGGCCGACACGTCGCGTTGACTCTCGACATCACCGTGCAGACCGCCAAGCAGGTTCGCGACATCTACGCGCGGATTCGCGAGCTGGAGGGACTGACGCTCCTGTTTTGATCGGCCCGCAGCGGCCCTCATTGGCGGAATGTGTTGTGAAGAAAATGTGAAGTAACTATTTAAGAAAATTATGATGCAAAGGGAAGTATGATCGAGCGGTCTTCGCCGTGAAGCAAAACCGGGAAAATGGTGGCGGACCGCTGCGCGGTCGTGAGGGGAGGATGGGTTGACCGCGAGTCGAACAAGTCCGTACAGTGGGGGACGTGCTGGCCGCCCGGCGCGGCGGCCAGGGACGCCTGTCGGATGGGGTCCGTCGTGGGGCCCGCGCAATACCTTTCCCTCGCTCGACCGGCGAACGTAATGACCGAACCTCGCCCGCAGCCGGAGCGGATCGACCTGTCGCAGGCCGACGATCCGCGCGACGTCGTCCACCGCGCCGTTGCCTGCCTGGCGCAAGGGGGGATCGTCGGCCTGGCGACCGAGACTGTCTCCGGCCTGACCGCCAGCGCCTTGCAGCCGGCCGCCGTGACGAAGATCCGCCAGGTCAAGGGGCTTGATCCGACGACCCCGCTGACCCTCTTGCTGAAGGGGGCGGGCGAAGTGTCCGACTGGGTCCCCGACCTCTCCCAGACCGGCCGCCGCCTCGCACGTCGGGCCTGGCCCGGCCCGGTCACGCTCCTGTTCCCCGGTCCCTCCGCGCGTGCCCTGACGCACCGGCTCCCCCCCGAGGCGCGGCACCAGATCTTCCCCAACGGGATGGTCGCCCTGCTCGTGCCGGCCCACCCGTTCGTCCGCGAGGTCTTGCGGCTCTTGCCCGGCCCGCTCGTGCTCTCGAAGGCCCACGACCCCGAGCCCGGCGTCGCGACGACCCCCGAACCGCTCGAAGAAATCCCCGGCCTGGTCATGATCGTGGAGGACGGCCCGACCCGACTCGGCCAAGTCGCAACCGTGGTCCGGGTCGAGGACGAGCGCTGGTCGATCGTCCGCCTCGGGGTCGTCGATGCCGCAACCCTAGCACGAATGGCCGGGACCATCTTCCTCTTCGTCTGTACCGGGAACACCTGCCGCAGCCCGATGGCCGAGGCGCTCTGCAAGCTGCTGCTCGCCCAGCGCCTCGGCTGCGCGCCAGATCAGCTCGAAGAGCGCGGCTACGTCGTGCTCTCGGCCGGGAGGGCCGCCATGACCGGCATGCCCGCTGCGAGCAACGCCATCGAGGTCATCCGCGCCCGGGGGGGCTCGCTCCAGCACCACGCCAGCCGCCAGATCACCGACGAGCTGATTCGCCACGCCGATCACATCATCACCATGACCAACGATCACCTCCAGGCCCTGCTCGACCACGCCCCCGAGGCCGCATTCCGCACCCGACTGCTCCACCCCGAGGGGGGCGACGTTGCTGACCCCGTCGGCTCCGACCGCGCAACCTACCAGCACACCGCCCGAGAGATCGAGCGCTATCTCGAACAGCTGCTCGATGTGCTGGGGATCTGCGGCGGTGAGTCGGCAGCGATCGGTTTTCAGTAATCAGTTTTTCTGATCATCACGGATTTTGGGTCGGATCTCACTGACCCAAAAAACAAGGCTCTTTCAAGGTTTCGAGGCGCTACTCACCGATTTCGTCAGATCCATTTGTCGAGCAAGAGGAGTGGGGGTCTTAGAGAGTTAAGCTGTTTCGGGGGAGAAAGTTATGACGGCTGAAGGGTCCTCTGCCCTCCAAGTAATCAAGAGAGGCCCCACAATCCGTGACGGCCAGGAAATTCTTCAGAAGTTTCCTTCTTTGTGTCCTTTGTGCTGAATATCTTGATGGGGGAGTCCTCCGTCGCCATGCCTCCGCCGACTCGAATCGTGATGCTAGGGACCGGCGACTTCGCATTGCCGACGTTCGAGCACCTGTGCGACACCGGCCACCGCGTCGTCGCGCTGATCACCCAGCCCGACCGGCCCCAGGGGCGGAAACAGGAGCTGATCCCGAGCCGGATCAAGCGCGCCGCAATCGAGCGCGGGGTGCCCGTCGAGCAGCCCGAGGACGTGAACGCCCCCGAGTCGCTCGAACGGGTGCGGACCCTGGCCCCCGACCTGCTTGTGGCGGCGGATTTCGGGCAGATCCTCTCGGCCGACCTGCTGGCGATCCCTCGCCTGGGGGGGATCAACCTGCACGGATCGATTCTCCCCGCCTACCGGGGCGCGGCGCCCGTCGCGCGGGCCATCGAGCACGGCGAGTGTGAGTCGGGCGTGTCCGTCATCCGGATGACGCTGAAGATCGATGCCGGCGGGGTGATCGCCGTCGCCCGGACGCCGATCGGCACCGACGAGACGACCGGAGAGCTGGAGGAACGACTCGCTCGACTCGGCGCGCCGCTGGTCGCCGAGTCAATCATGGCCCTGGAATCGGGCACCGCCCAGATCCTGCCCCAGGACCGGTCGAAGGTCACCAAAGCCCCCAAGCTCCGCAAGGAGGACGGCAAGATCGACTGGTCGAAGTCCGCCCGCGCCATCCACGACCAGGTCCGGGCCATGAAGCCCTGGCCGGTCGCGTTCACCTTCTGGCATCGTCAGGGAGAGGAGGCCAGGCCACCAGTCCGCCTCGTCGTCCACAAGACCGAGCCGCTCGGATTGCCGGGGCAGGCGAGGCCGGGCGAAGTGCTCGAGGCCCAAGGCGACCACCTCATCGTCGCCGCCGGCGCGGGGGCCGTCCGGCTCCTGATCGTCCAGCTCGAAGGCAAGAAGCCCGGCCCGGTCGCCGACTTCCTCCGCGGCCATCACGTCGCCCCCGGCGATTGGATGGGCGAGTTGGCCGCGCCACCACGCCCGGGGGAGTCGTGACGTCCCCACGATCGTTCAAAATTGGTACAATCCAGGTCGAATGCCGTTGCCTCCCGATCCGGCGGCGATCGGCCCGTCGATTCCGGAGTTCCAACGATGTCCGACCCAAAAAAAACACGTAACAAACTCTACATTGAAACGGTCGGTTGCCAGATGAACCTCCTCGATAGCGAGCTGGTCATCGGCAAGCTCCGGAACGAGGGGTACGAGCTGACGGACGACATCAACCAGGCCGACACCATTCTTTACAATACCTGCTCGGTCCGGCAGCACGCCGAGGACAAGATCTACAGCGCCCTGGGCCGCATCCAGCGCCTCAAACGGCGCAAGCCAGAGCTGAGGATCGGCGTGCTGGGCTGCATGGCCCAGAAGGACCAGGACCAGATCCTCAAGCGGGCACCACACGTCGATGTGGTCGTCGGCCCCGGCCAGCTCGGCCGGGTCTCCGAGCTGCTCGACCAGGCCAGGGAGCAGAACACGCCCCAGATGGCCGTGAGCCTCCCCCGCACCGCCGGCATGAGGGCGACGGTCACGGCGAGCTTCGCCGAGTATGACCCGCTCCGCGAGCCCGCGATGCGGCCGAGCCCGTACCAGGCGTTCGTCCGCATCATGATGGGGTGTGATAAGTTCTGCACTTACTGCATCGTCCCCTCCGTCCGGGGACCCGAGCAGAGCCGGTCCCCCGCGGTGATCGTCGACGAGGCCCGGCAGCTCGCCGGTCAGGGGGTCAAGGAGATCACCCTGCTGGGCCAGACCGTCAACAGCTACAAGTACCGCGAGGCCGACGGCCGCACGGTCCGCCTCTCCGACCTGCTCCTTCGCCTCCACGACATCGAGGGCGTCGCGCGGATCAAGTTCATCACGAACTTCCCTAACGACATGACCGACGACCTGCTCCAGGCCGTCCGCGACCTCCCCAAGGTCGCCCGCTACCTCCACGTTCCCGCGCAGAGCGGTTGCGACGAGGTCCTCGCGCGAATGAAGCGGATGTACTCGGTCGCCCTCTACGACGAGATGCTCGCGCGGATCCGCGAGACGGTCCCCGAGGCGGCGGTGTCGAGCGACTTCATCGTCGGCTTCTGTGGCGAGACCGAAGCATCGTTCGAGCGGACGGTCCGG